>JBQEQW010000060.1:0-28736 GCA_052043535.1 Anaplasma sp. | reverse complement strand
GTTCGTTAGTTACGCTGCCTGTTCTTCGCCCCGACATACGACTAACGCCACCCTTCTTCAAATGCGCGACCTTCTCGTTGTCACAGGGGTATTTTTGCGGTACCATCGCAGTGATTTTTGGGGATAGAGGCAGTGCGCGTTGTTACTAGATTCGCTCCGTCTCCTACCGGGAGCTTGCATCTAGGCGGTGCAAGGACCGCCTTATTTAATTGGTTGTTTGCCCGTCATCACAACGGCGGGTTTCTGCTACGCATGGAAGACACAGACCCGGAGAGGTCGTCTCAGGCCGTAGCGCAGTCCATCATCGAGGATCTCTCGTGGTTGGGACTAAACCATGACGGCGATATAGTTGTCCAGTCGGCCAGAAAAGCCCGTCACAAGGAAGTGGTCGAGGAGTTGCTCAGATCTGGGAAGGCCTACTACTGCCACTGCAGCGAAAACGAAGTGGCAGCGCAGCGTTTAAAGTGCGAGCAGGAAGGAAAGCACTACAGGCACCAGTGCCCGTGGCGAGATAAGGGCACACCCAGCAATGGCAGCGGAGTTGTCAGGTTAAAAAGCCCGGAAGAAGACACAGAGATAGCGTTTACGGACGGGGTATACGGCAGAATATCAGTGAGCAGCATGCAAGTTGATGACATGGTCATTCTGCGCTCAAACGGCTGCCCAACGTATCTTTTAGCTGTAGTGGTGGACGACCACGACATGGGTGTGACTCATATAATCAGGGGCTCCGACCACATAACAAATACCGTAAAACAGATATTGCTCGCCGAGTCTATGAAGTGGGACAATCCCAAATTTTGCCATGTTCCGCTAATCCACGATGAGGCAGGCGTGAAGCTATCAAAAAGGAACCGTGCGCCGGGAGTGCACGAGTATAGGTCACTTGGTTTCCTACCAGAGGCTGTGTGCAACTATTTGCTCAGGCTAGGATGGAGTTATAAAGACAGGGAAGTGATCTCTCTGGAAGACGCAGTAGAACTGTTTTCTATCAAGAACATAGGGCTCTCTCACTCGTGCTTAGACTCCAAAAAGCTGTCCTTCCTTAATCACCATTACATGAATCAGAAAAGCGAAGTGGAGATTCTCGACGCTCTATCGCCATTTTTAGAGAAGGAGCTAGGGTCCGCTGTGCCCGCAGAAAGGCTTAAGCGTCTTGAGGCCGGGATCAGGAGCCTTGCAGAAAGGGCAAAAACCTTGGCTGATCTGGCGCGAGATTCCATGTTCTACATACACGAGATCCCAATTCCGGTGGACAAGGAAGCAAAGCAGATCATACTGGACAAGCGCGATCTTCTTTCAGTACTGGTGAAGTCCATGTCACAAATAGAGCGGGAGTCCTGGTCGCAAAGTTTCCTGTCTTCGTACGTTAAGGAGTGGATAAAGGGCAGAGATGTTGCGATCAGCGACGTATACTACCTGCTGCGCGCAGCCATCACAGGCAGGGTTAGCGCTCCAAACATATCCGAGGTCATGGAAATACTGGGGCAGGCAGAGTGCATTAGCAGGCTAAGGTTCTTCCTCACGGCATAGCGGAATAACGCAGTCCGAAATTACGGGGGCAGAGTGGCATAGTCCTGTTACCGGCCTGTTTCACGTGATACGCGAGACCATCACCATTACACAGGAATCCTCGCGCTAAATGACGAATGTAACGCCTCCGCGGGACAACCTATCATCCGGCCAAATGCGGACACGTATCGCAGAGGGCCACGGCAAATCTTTGATCGTAGCCTAGTTCCGAGAGCAGTGTATTTATGAATTGTAGTGAGAAGCTGCTCTGACGGTTGTGTCGGTTTATTTTTCTGAGACCGCACATCCCATACAGTAGCGGTAATACGAGTGCATACTGCAAAGGATGTGCAATTCGGTACAGTTTTTATCAGGCAAAACTAGAAGTCTTTGTGGGAGAAAGACACTGCATCAAAAATACTTCCCCCACAAATTGGGCGTCACACTAGAACGTAACCTTCACACCCGCAAGAGCAACCTGCCCTTCGTTTACACCATTAGTCTCTGCACTGTTAAGCGTCACAGCAGACCGAGCGTGAAAGTAGTGGTAGTTCGCAAAAACCGCACATGATACTCTGGAAGAGTCCGTTGAGATATCATATTCGGCTCCCAGCGCAATTTCGTTGAACTTGTTACCGCTGTAGCTACTGCCTCGGTACGCGGCAGAAATATACGCCCCACTGTACTCATATCCCCCTCCAAGGGTCCAGAAGTAAGTACCACTTGTTTGGATTAGTATCCTGTCTCCCCCGTCTGGTGCGAACTTTTCTCCATTCCAGTTGTGCATATTGTTTACCCCGTCTATAGAACCGAGGTAGCCGTAAGAGGCTGCAAACTTCAGGTTCTTGTAGCTCAACATTCCACCGAAAGCGATGTTTTTGATGTCATCCATCCTGGAGAAAGAGACACGTTCCTTTGAAAGTTGCGTCTTATTCTTTGCGTATTCGCTTACGGCCGATATTTTGAAGTCTATCCCATCAAGAGATGCGCTATAAGTCATTCCAAAGTTAACCACGTGCTCATACAGTGGCATTATGTGGCAAGGCCTTGTGTTTTTTTCATGTACCAGAAGGCTAATATCCCCCCACAAGCCAGTAGTAGGAGCCTGTTGAGCGAACATAGCGTTGGAAATTAAAGGCGCTACACCAGGGGACTTCTTTGCTACTTTCTCGGCAACAAGCTCACGAGTCACATGAGTTCCTACAACCCTATCTTCATCATACCCAAAGGGCGAATAGCTCAGCCCTACCCTCAACCCACCAATGCTGGGAGATAGGTACGAAAATCTGAAAGGCAACTCGTTCACTAAATTAGGAGTCCCGCCAAAAGTGTGTTTATCGCTTCTAGAAAATCTGTTGCTCCCCTCGTAGATACTTTCACTGTACAACCCTGTCGATAGATAAAAAGCGTTTTCCAAGTATTTGGTGTTCATTACTATGGGTAGATCTACCCCACCTGCGATGTTATCCAGAGGATCGTGTATGCTTTTCAGATTTACATACCGCATCCACAGATTGCTGTTATCCCCAGCCCCGATACTGAAAGCATCGACTCTCATGAAAGAGTCAATGCCCTCTTGGTAGCCAACTTTAAGGTCACCGAAGCGTGTATTTACGAATACACCTGCACCCATGACACCAATCTGTTGGAGGTGGATATGATCGTTTCTTAACATGCGTGGGACGTTCAGTTCCACGTTTGCACCATAGGAAACACCCAACACATCGTTGCTGCCCTCAGCAGTGATGTACATCATACCGTCTGTGGAGAACCCATAATTTCTCAAATACTCGGAGGGAAAGATGCCTTTCTCGACACCTTTGTTGTGGTAGTAGTTGCCGCGAACCAACGTCCATCCATGAGACGCGAAGATCCCCCCTATGTCAATAGATGGTGCGGTGCTAACACGGTGCTCAGCAGAATTTTGCTTAGCAGCAGCAATGTTTAAGTAACTTTGCGAATTTTGATCATGAGATACAGCAAGCGCATCGCTCGTCCCATAAAACATAAAAAGAGACGCAAGAGCAGTGGTCAAAGAGACTCTCGTCATTGTGTGTTACCTGATTAAACGTTGAAAATGTATTAACTGTACGAGCCATACTTAATGAGCAGCAGTACACATGTCAAGAAATTAATGCTGATAAAGCATAATATTTTTTGGATATAAAATAATCATTAAGTATCAGACCCGACAACAAACTAAATCAACTGAAATTTCCTTTTGATTTTAGTACATACAACCCCCACTGTAGACAGAGAAACAAAAAGTAATCCGATCAAAGCAAAAACCGATTAATGGAAATATCCAATAATCACATCGCAAAGAAAGCAAATCCCCACTTAGGGGCAGAACATACCCTAGGCCAACGTCCACTGCACGACAACGTACCGCTAGCAGCCGAAACCGCAAGCCCCCTCCATGCCCGTGCTGTGAGAGGAAGGAGGAGGAAGCAAGAAACCCACGCTAGAAGTCAAACTTAATACCGGACAGGATTACAATCCCGTCGTAGCTTTCCCCCTCGAGTCCACCACCAACAAAATGGTGGCTCAGCCTCTGGGATACAGAGAACATGTGATAGCTCACAAACAGCCCGAACCTAGCGCCTTTTTTCCTGTGCAAGCTGTAATCAAGACTGACGACCAGATCTCTCAGGCCATGCTCCCCCTCAAAGGGAGCGTTGTCGAGAGCATCCTCAGCGGACAGCGAACCAGCGGAACTATGATTTATTCTACTACTGAAGTACACTACACTAGAGTAAAAGTCCCCGTACCCATAACCCAGAGAAGCCACGAAGTAATAAGAAGGCAGATCCCTGCTGTAACGGAGCGGAAGGGCTAGACCACCAGGGGACCTCAGGAACTTAGGACGACCAGAATCCCCCATGTACCCGTAGGAAAAAGCGGCTCTGAGGCTGCTATGCTCGGCTTCAACCCCCACAGATAAGGCAGCTAAATCTTCAAATTCCCAAAAAAGACAGCCATCTTCGTCACGCGGGTATATGTCGTTGTGCTTCCTAGGCTTGGCATACTCACCAGTAACGGACGCACCAAATTTTACATTCGCCACACTCCAGTCGTAGCGCACAGCAGCACTCATTATACCTTTGTACACCGGACCGAGGTCGAAACGAGGTCTCTGGAAAGCTAGAACCTTCTGCTGGGACGAGCTGCTACCTCCATTAACCACCGCCTCATTATCCTGAACGGAGAACATGCTTCCCCTGAATAAGTCATCCCTATACCCAGAAGGAGAATAACTGAAGCCCGCAGTGAAGCCCGCAATCTTTGGGGAAGCATACGACACCCTCATGGGCAGAACATTCAGGAACTTCCGAGAACCAGAGAACATCCCTACCCTATCAAAACTACCCATGGAGCGGAATAGATTCTCACTGTAGAGCCCAGGGTACATGTGAAACGGCACCCCGGAATAGTGGCCGAGGAAGCACCTCAGGTACTTCCCCCACGCAGCAGCGCTACTCCCCGCGCGCGCCGCACCGATAACATCGATCTTCATGGAGGACTCGACACCCTCCTGGTATCCGAAGGAAAAATCACCGTAAGAAGTAGTCGCAAATACCCTACTGCCCCTGCTGACTACAGAATCGTAGAAGGACCTGCCCGCAGAGCCGATGGGCAATGATAGCGAAAAGTCGGCACCATACACTGAACCGAGACTATCCTCATTAGATCTAAAACCGACCGCAAGTGAAGCATCGTAAGAGGTCCCCCAGGTACCGAGGTTATGATCGAATACATGCAAAGCGTCGTCTATACTGTGGCGTCCGGCACGGTGGCCCCCCGAGGCAGAGGTATGGTCACGTTCCAGCCTCCTGTGTCTCTCATGCTCCATCCCCTCGGGATCATCGTCAAGCAACCAAACGTAGGAATGCACTCGCCCGGTAACGAAAGCATACCCCCCACCCAGCTCTCCTCCAGACCTAGAAGCGGCGAACACGCCCTGGACACAGGAAAGAAGCAGCGCCCCCGACAAAACCACTACGGAACTCCCACGCACCATACAAACCCCTCAAACCGGACACCACCCAACTAGAAGACCAGCTTCACACCAAACACAAACACTTCAAAGCCGTAATAGAGATGGCCACCGGATCCACCCTCTCCGACAAGCCCCTTGGCAAAATCATACTCCATGGAAACACCATGAAACTGCCCGAATAAAGAGCACTTAACCTCGACACTTCTGTATAACTCGTAGCCTACGCGTACGCCAAAATCGCTGAGTTGCACAGTAGAAATGTAACCGCCTTTCACACTGGAAAAGTACGATAACTCCGCACGCAAGGGCCCAAAACCATAGCCAAAGCCCCCCACCCAATAGTAAGAGGGCCGCCATGCAGGATAGGCATCACTGCGATCCCAGTCCACATCAGTATCCTCCCACGCACCCTTGGGGTAACCCGATCTTCCCAGGTACCCAAAGCCTACACCAAGATCGAAACCGTCCATCCCAACACCGGCCGAAGCCCCAAAAGCCGCCAAGCCGTAGAAGCCGCCCTCAGGCCCCCCATTTGAGGCACCCATAGTGTGCTCATCCGCCGGTGCATACTCCCCCGCAAACGAGGCAGTGACCTTGATCTCCCGCCCCCACGTCAACAGCACATGATCGAAAGACAAAGCCGCACTGGTTACATTCCTATATGCAGGCGCATACACCAAACCATCAGATAGCAAAATCCGCTGGAAGAAGACCTGCGACACGGAACCCTCCTCTGCTGCTGTGCTCTCCCCGACAGCACCTGCTCCCGAGGAGGGCACAGCAGCACTGTTGTTAGCTTGCCGTCCCATCGACTGCTTTGGCCCTATGGTCACATCTTCGTAATACCAAGCACGGAAGAGATCTTTATCGTACCCAGAAGGCGAGTAACTCAACCCGAGTCGAACCCCAAAAATCTTCGGAGACTGATAAGAAAGCCTAAGCGGGAGATTGTTCACAAACCTTTTGGAATACTGCTCACTGTACTCCCCCAAGCCATAGTAGTCTATGCGACTGTTTCGGCGAAAAACGCCCTCACTATAAAGGCCAGGATATAACAGCGCGGTATCACGCAGCCACCACTGCCCACCACCGTTGGAAAAAAGGTCACCCTCCAGCGCGGGAAGCTTGTACTTTACAAGGGCTGGGTCCCGACCCATGGCAAAGTCATCATGCACATCACCAGCGCTACTCACTACAGAAATTACAGAAGACTCCACGCCCTCCTGATATCCAACAGAGAATTTACCGTAAGGAGTCAGCACAAACACCTTGCTTCCACGATTGACCATAGCCTTGCCACCTTCAACGGCACCCTCAACCTCAGGTATCAAAAGTTGAAAGTCCGCCCCGTAGAGGACGCCAGAGTCCGAAACATACTCGAAAGCCATCCTACCAGTAAAGTCACAGTCCCCACTCCAGTCCAAATTCCGCGAGATCACGGTACCAGCCCGAATTACGCTTCTGAGGGAACCACCCCTACCGAGGCCATGAGAAAACTCCGGAAGCACCCCTAGTCCACCCCAACTGTAGAAGAGGAGCATGCCGCTGAAATATAAGACATCGCTCCCACTGCGCACTACACCTTGCCCATCAACAAGGATGGC
Organism: Anaplasma sp.; assembly: GCA_052043535.1. Lineage (GTDB taxonomy): Bacteria > Pseudomonadota > Alphaproteobacteria > Rickettsiales > Anaplasmataceae > Anaplasma. Next base: position 21,620 of record JBQEQW010000060.1, on the reverse strand, counting down.
CCCGCCGTTGGGAAAGCCAGAGTCTAGGGAATCAGAAACAGAATCAGCAGCAAAAGCGTCATAGAAAAGAGACAGCCAGCAACAAACCGCACAGGACGCCAGCAGGATCCGCATGATCAACTCTAGAAGCAACACGCTGCGGCAGCCTACAGCATTTGCAACCATAATACAACCAAAATATGCATCTGTTCGCGCACAAACCTACATAGCGCACTTTGCTGTCCACGACAAATGTTACACTCAAATCTGGAATCCGTTAATAAAACCGGCAGTGACTTGGTATAATCTCACCGAAAGACAGGTGACTCATGCACTCTAAACAAACATGACCTGCACGCACAACCATGGACAGGTAAAAACCGGACCGTGAGAAAATAGCAGAATCACCATACGCAGACATTTACACACCGGATCAAGTCGGAAACATAAACCCCCAAACGCACCCAGTCTGCCAGCTACTTACGAACAGTCCGCCAAAGTCTCTTATTTGCTATGAAAACCAGAACGGTCCCCAGCACAAGGGAAGTTATAACCTTGAGCCCAAGTTTCTTCCTACGCTCCATTTCCGGCTCCGCAGCCCACTGCAAAAAGTTTACTACATCGCGCGCAACGTTTTCAACTCTGGCCTCCGTCCCATCGGAATAGCCGACCACACCATCGAAAAGCGGCGGCGCCATGGCGATTTTGCCCCCGGAGAAATACTTATTTGCATACAACCCGTTGGCATCAGCTCCCGCGCTATCATAGCCAACAAGCAGCGAGTAGACATAATCCGCACCTCCAGATCTGGCTTTCACCATCAGAGATAAATCCGGAGGATACGCACCATTGTTGGAAGCAGCAGCCTCCTTATTAGGAAATGGGCTAGGAAAATAGTCCGCGGGCACACCTGGCCTCTCAAACATCTCTCCAACTTCATTTGGCCCGTCAAGGACGGAATAAGACCCTGCTATTGCCTTAATCTCCTCCTCAGAAAAGCCAATCTCGTTAAGGTTGCGAAACGCTACCCTGCTCATCGAATGGCAACTCGCACATACCTCCTTGTACACCTGGTACCCACGCTGCACCGAGCTTCTGTCGAAGGACCCGAACACCCCGCCAAACTTCCATCGTTGCCGGATAAGGTCGGTAGTATCAGAACAAAACCCCACACTGGAAAACCCAAAAACACAAACCAAGAAGGACAGCAGCGACGCAGAAGAACACTTTAGCATACTATTTCATCTCCGGCACAGCATCGCTCACAGTCTCAGGCAGTTTTTTGCACCGCTCGTACTTCGAAAGTACAGGCAACACAATCGTGAAGTAGCTAAAATAGTACAACGTAGCCAGCCTGCTCAAGAACACAAATGGCTCCTTCACCTCTTGTCCCCCCAACCAAACCAAGCCACAAAAGTCAAAGACAAACACCCAGTAAAAAATCCTGAAAACTGGACGATAACTACCACTCTTAACCGAGCACCTATCAAGCATGGGCAACAGAAACCACACAGCTATGGAGCCAAACATCGTAAGAACGCCCAGCAGCTTGTCTGGAACAGAGCGCAACATCGCATAAAACGGCAAAAAGTACCACTCAGGCACTATGTGCTCTGGGGTAACCATGGGGTCTGCCTCTATATAGTTGTCCGGATGCCCTAAATAATTCGGAGCATAGAACACGAAGATATACAAGCACATAAAGAAAAGCCCGAACGTGACGCAGTCCTTAACTATGAAGTACGGATATAGGGGAAGAGTGTCCTGCTTGGACTTCACCTCAACCCCGCTAGGATTCCCCGAACCAAATCTGTGCAAAGCCAGCACATGCACCCCAGCGAGAGCAACCAGCACAAACGGCAGCAAGTAGTGCAGTGCGAAAAACCTGTTAAGTGTCGGGTTATCCACAGAAAAACCACCCCACAACCACCTAACAATACCGTCACCAACCACGGGAACAGCGGAAAAAAGATTAGTGATGACTGTAGCTCCCCAAAAGCTCATTTGTCCCCATGGAAGAACGTATCCCATGAACGCAGTAGCCATCATCACAAAGAAAATGACAATGCCAAAAAACCACACCACCTCCCTGGGCTTCTTGTAGGACCCATAATAAAGTCCCCGAAAGATGTGAACATAGACCACAACAAAAAATAGGGAGGCCCCCACGGCATGCGTGTAGCGTATCAGCCATCCATAGCGCACATCCCGCATTATGCGCTCAACGCTGTCAAATGCATAATCAACATGTGGAGTGTAGTGCATAGCAAGAAAAATACCGGTCACCACCTGAAGTATCAGAGCAACCCCAGCCAGAGACCCAAAATTCCACGCATAGTTCAAATTCTTGGGCACCTGGTAGGAAGCCACACCTTTCAAAAAAGCACCCACGGGTAACCTATACTCTATCCAGGACAGAATCCCCCTACCTTGTTGTCCACCAGTTACACTATCCTTACCGCCAGACATAACCAACCTCTATACAGCAAATCCGGCGCCTTTCTTGCCAATAACAACCGTGCTCTCATTCGGAAAATAGTAATCAGGCACAGGAAGATTTAGCGGAGCAGGACCCGAAACCACACGACCAGACGTGTCATACTTAGAGCCATGGCACGGACAGTACCAGCCCCTCCCTCCATCCTTCAACTCCACGGGAACGCAGCCAAGGTGCGTACACACACCCAACATAATAAGCCACTCCCCACCTCCGGAACGAACGCGCTCCTGATCACTCTGCGGATCGCGCAGGCCAGCAACATCGATGGCTCGCGCCTCTGCAATCTCCTCCACAGTCCTCCTCCTTATGAAAACAGGCTTACCCTGCCACTTCACAACCTTGGTGCTCCCCTCCTTTATACCGGAGAGATTCACCTCTACTGTGGCATGAGCCATGACATCCGCAGAGGGATTGAGCGACTCCACCAGCGGATACAGAAAAGAAGCAGTGCCAACACACGCCATGGAGAGAGCAGTCATCCCAAGGAAATCCCGCCTCCTGATCCCATGGCCTAGGCCGCTCTTTTTCTCAGTCACAACAACCAACCCCACACGTCCATAAGAGAACCAAAAACCAGCACCCACTCGCAGCGGCTACATTATAGTGAATAATGCGCCCACGACAAATAAATTTTCCGACAAATAAATTTTCCTATTTACGTAAGCACTATAGCAACTCCAGCGTGCACGATGTCGACAGAAAGACGCAACTGACCCGCCAAAAGTGTGTCATCCCTCATAAAAAAACACCATCGGACTACGCACAAAACGCTATACAGTTGACTCGCAACTCCGCCACTATAAGCCCATAGCATACAAAAGGCACCGCGTCGCCTTAACCTTCACGCACAAACCGCCGTTCGTTCGGCATAAAGCTTGTTAACCTTCTGCTCAACTTCTGCGGCAGATTTCTCGGTAAAGGCACCTGACATGATCCTCTCCTTCACTAGGGCAGCAAGGTATTCCGAAATTCTTACGTCGTATCTCACGTGTTCTGGAAGTGCATTATACCTTTTTACACTCTCTAGAACGCGTCTGTACACTGCCTCATTGCGCTCACGGGCGTCGGTCAACCTCTGAAGTTCTGCGTCGCGTATCCTCCCCGCATTTCCACATACACCATAATGCGGGGAAGACAGTCTCAAGACAAAATAGCCGACTATCCCAAGCACCACAGCAGCAATGATGATGGCATCGGCTTCCATGTTGTTGAACTTCCCGAAGGCGCGTAGGGCAGAAAGTTGTCTGACAATCCCCAGCACGAGTAAGATACTCACCGTGACTCCCAGCAAGACATAACAAGCCGTGTGAAGCCATTCACGCACCCTCAAAGATGTATCGCAATTTGCCGCTGTAAACCACTCCTCCGGGATCTTGGTATTGATTGAATCTAAAGTGCAAAATAGTGCAAAATGCTCTTCTATCCTTCGATTCATTATTGATTGCCTTACTGCCGTATTCTCCAACGCGCTCTTCAGCTCTGCACATTTCTTTGAAGCAGCGCGGCTCTCCTCTTCACCCCCAAAACGCTTGGCACAAAAAGCTGTGGCCACCGCAGCTACGCTTGCCCCCAACAAGCACTTGACAATAGAATTGCTTTTTTTAAATCCTAGCATATGCTGAGTTCCCACCTATATTACATAGTGAAATCTGATCTCTCGAATTAACTACCGTCTTTAATATGACAATGCAAGTATAAAATGCTATAGTAACCATGACTTGACAAGTATGCCAGAAGAAATAGCACTCACGCTTTGTTATTCCCTAGCACAGACCATACCCACAGCCGAACTATCGTACCGGACAGGTTATGGGCCACGCATACGATTATGTATATCTAATACGCCCCACTAAAGCCAAGCATATGTCGTACCCAAGCACCATCCGAACGCACTCACCAGAAATAGATGCATATTTCAAGACTTCGACCGTATCTTGAAAACATGCACGAACAACAAGAGAAGAAAAGAAGTAATGATGATCATGGGTCCGGGGAACGTGTCGAGCCGCGCGGCAAGAAGTAACCCCATAACACCTGACACAGCAGAAACCGCCATCGAAGTGACAACCATCTGTACCGGAGTTTTGGACACCAGCCTAGCAACCGAAGCAGGAATTATCAAAAACGACGTGATAAGCAATATGCCTACAGAACGCGAGAACAGCACAATCGCAAGTGCCGATACCACCAGGATCTCCATTTTTACCCGGCGCGCTCCAATGCCTGCAGATGACGACAGGTCGTAGCTCATGGAAACCGCAATCCAGTATTGCCACCTGCAAATCAGCGCAAGCACCCCACTGACGGCAACGAACAGCATCTCCAGCAGATCACCTTTGCCAACCATTAATACATCCCCAAATAGCGAATGCATTATGCGCTCCCCCGACATGGGGACAAATGACAGCAAGACCATGCTCACTGACATTACCACACTCGTCATAATGTTTAGAATGGCATCTATCGAGTGTATCTTATCCATCACAAGGGACACTATTATTGCCAGTAAAAAGGCTACAGCCAAAACGCCTAGCGACATGTTGATCTGCAATATCAGAGAAAGGCCCACACCCAGCAGCGACGAATGCGCAATGCTATCCCCCATGTACGACAGCCTATTCCAAACCATAACCGAACCTAAGGGAGCTGTTATTAGACTCGTTGTTAGAATCGCAAGAATCCCATTGATGAAGAAGACTTCTGAGATGATGTCAAGCATTACATTGACTACGGAAAAAGCAAAACAGCACAGACATCCCTACCATCATACAACAAGACATTGTACGTGCCACAAGCAGCAGCCACGGACATTTTTTCGTGTTTCATGCCCAGACTCCGCAGCCGTGTAGAGAGAACGCGTGAAAAACACTCAAACTCCTCGCCCGCTCCTACAATGAAGATAGTTTCCGGACTTCCGCGCACGTGTGCTAGAACGGCTTCCGCATCATCAGAAGACCGCAAACCACCAGGAAGTGCAATTGCACACCCTCGAAAAACCACCGAAGAGCCCCTACAGACCTTCCTCTTAAACACAAAACAGTCGTCGCTGCAACGGTCTATGGCACACAGCTCAGAAGAAGACGACACACCTATACCTGCAGGATTAGCCTATAGCGAACAGCCTGTAGTCGGCGAGCCGTATCTCGCACCCGAGGTCTCGGCTCTTCCTACTTAAAAGATCCCGGACCTTCGTCTGGCCGTCTATAATGAACGTCTGCTCTAACAGTACCATGTCCTCAAAAAACTTTTGCATTCTTCCATCCGCGACCTTGCTCGCCACGGATTCCGGCTTCCCAAGCGCCTCAACCTGCTTGGTAACTATCCTCTTTTCGCGTTCCACAATCTCACTGCTCAAACCCTCAACCGAAACGGACTCCGGCTTAGCAGCTACAACATGCATGGCTATTTGCCTCGCAAGCTCCGTAAGCGCATCGGATTTTCCGGCACTGGCCTCCAAAGAAACTATGGCACCAGCCCTACCTACCACCCCATCACCTACTGCACCATGCACGTAGCTACCAATCACTCCGCCACCGCTCAGCCCTAGAAAGCCAACTCCGCCAAGGACGACATTCTCCCCCAACACGGCCGCGGCGTTTACAATTTCATCCGCAACAGTAGTGCCGGAATTTCCTGAATATAAGGCAGAGGAAAACCCGGATAGATCCTCGTTTCCATGATTGAGTAGCTCCCTCACCAGCTGAACAGCAAGCGAACGAAACTTTTCGCTTCGCGCCACGAAATCCGTCTCTGAACCCAACTTTAAAATTGCGCCTTTATTTCCATCACTGTAAACGGCAACCAACCCGTTAGACACATCCCTAGATGATTTCTTATAGGCCTTGGATAGTCCCATCTCTCTCAGGTATACTCTAGCCCTTTCTATATCGCCAGAACAAGCCTCCAAGGCCTCTTTGCAGTCAACTACCCCAGCTCCAGTAGTCTGACGCAACTCCCTGACAATCTCAACGCTAATTTTCATCACTTACCTCAAATAACAATAGTGGGTACACCCCCTACTCGGAAGCAACAGGACCGTCTACATACCTGCATCACCAACACTCGGCTCTGGAGCATCTGCACCAAATGGCTGCAAGTCTCGGCCAGGCGCATCGTCATCAACTGCAGACTTAACAAGTACATCACCCTGGGGCACGCTATCTCCAGTGACCCTCGCACCCGCTGCATCAACCCCGGAACCCGCCAAATCAGAACGTATAGCCTCCAATATCGTACTCGACACAGCGCGACAGAAGAAGTCTATTGACTTCACAGAATCGTCGTTGCCCGGAATCGGATAATCAACCCCACTCGGATCAGAATTGGTATCTAAAACTGCAACTACAGGGATCTTCAGCTTGTTCGCTTCCTTTATTGCTATGTGCTCCTTATTTGTATCGATAACGAACAGAGCATGGGGGAGTCCCCCCATTTCGCGTATCCCTCCAAGAGATCTTTCCAACTTTTCCCGCTGCTTGTCGAACATCAAAAGCTCTTTCTTCGTGAACTGGCCATCGCTATCGTTGATCAGCCTTTCAAACTCCACAAGGCGCTTTATTGAGGAGGAAACGGTCTCCCAGTTGGTCAGCATACCACCAAGCCATCTGTGATTTACGTAATATTGCCCACAGCGCTTCGCCTCTTCAGCGACCATGTTTGAGGCCTGAACCTTGGTACCGACAAAAAGCACCCGACCTCTTTTCAGAACCACATCATACAGGACAGATAGGGCGTCCCTGAGGAGCACCAGGGTCTTCCTTAGATCTATAACATGAATATCCTTATGCTTATGCACTCCGTATATATAGGGAGCCATTGCTGGATTCCAGCGGCCAGCCTTGTGTCCAAGATGCACCCCAGCCTCAACGAGATCACCGATACTAAACTCAGGCAGATTACCCATTACCACTCCAAATCAAACATTACAACAGTGAATTACCACAGCGCAACCCACCATAAGGCATGACCACTGCACAGCCATGTGTGTACAGCTATGTGCGAAATAGCACGCCACCCGCAACGAGAAGACGCCAGCCACACGATGTTACCAGGCAACCAACCCCTTATCAAGGAATATATTTGAGACCAAAATAGCCACTCAAGAGGCAATACGTTTCGTGCAGCGGCAATCCAACTATTGACGAATATGACCCCTGAACCCAGGAAATCAACGCTCCTGCCAGGCCCTGTATTCCGTACCCACCAGCCTTCCCTCTCCACTGCCCAGAATTAACATAGTAATCTATCTCGCCCTTGGACATGCGCTTAAATTTAACAACACTCATAACATTCCGCTCACGCACCTCCCCCTCAGGAGTGTACAGACACACAGATGTGCACACCCGATGTCTTCGCCCAGAGAGCATAACAAGGTACTCAGCGGCCAGACTCTTATCCTCCGTCTTGGGCAGCACCCTTCTGCCACAGTGAGCAACCGTATCCGCACCCAAGACAAATTTGCCAGCACGCAAGGCAGCCACCTTAGCCGCTTTGCTCCTGGCCATACGTACGCAATACTCCCTAGGTAACTCCCCGGCAAGCACGCTCTCATCTACGTCCGGAGGCACCACCTCTCCAGGCACTATGCCAATCTGCTCCAGCAGGTTAAGGCGGTACTCCGAAGAAGAGGCCAGCACCAGACCATCTATCTCTAGCATTCCTTATTCCTCAGCCTGCTGACGACCCTGCCCTTGCCCATGCCGTTCTTGTTGACTCCGTAAGAGCTGACCTCAACCACCACCCTATCATGTATTAGAATCCGTATTTTGCTCTTACGTATCCTGCCAGAGGCGTGAGCCATAACTTCGTAACCATCACCCAACTTGACGACGAACACGGCATCCCTGAGTAACTTCGTAACCACACCCTCGACTCTTGCCACCCCCTCCTTAGTTTTCACCATACACCAGAAAAAATCACATGGCCGACATTGTAGAATATACGCAACACCATTGCAATCAGTTTCAAATCCTCTTCCCAAGCTCAAACATTTACTTGCATACCGACGGTTACGTACTCGTGTCCCAACTCCACAAGACTAACATCATCAGGGGCACCGGAAACCCAGAGCTGCCCATCTAACTCATCGATAATCTCCACCTCGAAAAATTGCACCACGCTTTGAGCATCGAGAACTTTTACACCGATAGCACCAGTGTCATCCAGGCTCAAAGCTGAAGACGGGATTTTATGCGCCTTCAACGTGCCTACAGGCACCCTAACCAGCGATGCCATACCCTCAGTTACAAAAACTCCCTTTCTGTTATCGACCAACGCCTCGACCGTATAGGTCTTCGTCCCCTGCGCAGCAATCCTACTTACCAGAGTAATATTACCACGCAAAACTTCTCCCGCACCCAGAACGACCTCCACAACCCCACTAGGCGTCAATCTGGACACCACTTTCTCCGACACGTGAAACACGACCTTGAGCTGATCGAAATTAACAATCCTAGCAACCACCTGCCCATCTCTCACGAAGCTTCCCACTTGAGGCATAACATTGTCAACAATCCCGGAAAACGGTGCTCTGATCTCTGTGTTGCCTAGCTCTATCTGAGCATTTTTGAGATTGGCGGCAGCGGCCATAAGCGCAACCAGCGCGGCATTATCCTGTGCCTCCGATCTATATCCTGTGCTACTAAGAGACTGCGAAGCACCGCGCTCAAGTTGCCTCTGCTTGTATAAAGCCTTGGCCTGATTTAGCATCTCAACCCGGCCACGCTCCTCTATCTTGAGAATTATCTCCCCCTGTTGCGCCATACCGCCGCCCTCTATAGCCACACTTTCAACTTTGCCACTCACCTCCGCTAGGATATCCATGGATTTCGAAGCGTGCACCTCAGCGGCGAACTTGAGAACAACCTCCCTGTCCTCAGCACGCAGCTCTGTAACCTTCACAACGGAGGACAGCCCCTTGAAACCTGGAGCAGCCTCTTGTACTGCTGCGCGCCCCACAAACAGCCCGCTCAAAATCCACAAAACACCGAACGCCAGCAACGCGCTAGCAAGTCTATAACGCAACCTCATGTACTATTCACCGAAAACGCAATACTCTTCTACTTCCCCTTAACAGCAGCGGCCTCGCATGCATCCCTAAAAGCCTCATTCACGTCAGGATGCGAGTGACATATGTGGCAGATGTCCTTCGAGGACGCCCTATAGCCAAGCGCAACCGCCGCCTCATTTATCATAGTGTCTGCGTATGCACCTATGATATGCGCACCAAGGATTGTATCGGTATCTCTACACACAACAACCTTGACAAATCCCTCCTTGTCGCCAGTGACCCTAGCCCTACCGTTCGCGGCAAAGCTACTCTTACCCACCCTGTAGGGGTACCCAACACTCTTTAAATACTCCTCACTCCTACCCACGGAAGCAGCAGCAGGATGCGTATAAATGACCGCAGGCACGACGCCGTAGTCAACCTTGGACACCACACCAGAGATGACCTCAGCCACCGCGTGACCCTCCATCTCCGCCTTATGTGCCAACATAAGACCACCGATAACATCCCCTATAGCGAATATCCCCGCGATGCTGGTTTCGTACCTACCATCAACCAAGATAAATCCTCTGTCGTCCAGCTTCAACCCGTCTATAGCAACGACTCCACCAACATTCGGCTTACGCCCTACGGCAACAAGCGCCCTATCCACCTCCATAGACGTTACCCCGCCATCCGACAGCGCCTCACAATCCACAACCAGCTTCGCACCCCGCTTCGACACAGACACCACTCTGTGTGACAGCATAAAATCAATGCCCTGCTTCTTGAGACAGCCAAGTAACGCACTGCTAACCTCGCAATCAAAGCCTGAAGCAATGCAGCTGGCACATTCAACCACGGTAACCTTGGACCCAAGCCTCGCCCATATGGAGGACATCTCAAGCCCGATAGCACCCCCACCTATGACCAGCAACTCCTTCGGCACACTCATGCTCAGCGCCCCATCAGAAGAGACAACCCCAACCTCATCAACGTCTATGCCGGGCAAAAAGAAAGGTGAGGACCCCGTGGCAAGCACAACCTTCTTCGTAGATACGGTACTAGCAGTGCCGCCTTCGTGCAACACCGAAATCTCAAAACCACCACCAATCTCACGCACCACAGAAGCAGTGCCACGCAAACACTCCACGCCGACGTAGGAAAACAGGCCCTCTATCCCGGAACTCAGGGTGCTAACCTCCTTGTCCCTAGCTGCAAACATCTTCCTGAGGTCAAACTTCACATCCCCCACGGTTATCCCAAAATCCCCGAAAAGATTTTTGGCCGCGTAGTACTTGTAAGAATAGTCCAACAACGCCTTAGATGGTATGCATCCGACCCTTAGACAAGTACCCCCCAGTAGCAAATTCTTGTCCACGCAGGCAACTTTCAAACCAAGTTCGGCAGCTTTTATCGCACACTTATACCCACCCGGGCCAGCGCCGATAACGACAACATCATACCCCATGAAACACCCTACGAAAGCAAAATCAGCCCCCGCTTCCCAGCAGGAGCGTACACCACACCCTCCGACACCGAAAAGGAATGCGAAAAACGCCCAGATACCCTCAGAGACTCCTCAAGTGCACCAGAGAAGGGATTAATCCCAAGCAAGAATCCTCTGCGCCCAAGCAACCACAACTTGCCTGCCGCGAGTTGCGGAACATTCCACACAGTCTCGCCAGCAGCGGCCTCTTTCAAACTAACTTGCCACAACTGGACTTTACTTTGCGCATCAAAGGCCAGCAGCCTCCTGTCCCTGGTCACAACGAACACACCGAAACCCTCAGGACCGTATACGCTGGCAACTTCCTCCTCCGCAGACCACAGCTTCTTCCCGGACGACAGCTCCAAACTTTCAAGCATCCCCGAATCGCTAACTAAAAACACCTCCTTCCCGCTGATAACTGGGGTGACCACGCTATACCCGACCATACCCAAGCTCTTCCTCTCAAGGGCAGCCTCCCACACTTTGTCCCCACTCTGAACATCAAGGCAGAGCACCTTGCCGTCGGGAAGTAGCATAACAACTACGTCGCGCGCGGGGGAGTACGCTACAGACAACGAACCCTTGATCCGCACATCTGAACCCACCTCCTCATGGTGCCAAAGCAGACCCCCATCGGCAACACCAAAAACATACAGGCAATTGTCTATGACAAGCGCGGCCACCGACTTGCCATCACTCATGACAACCAAGTCCCCACTGAGGAAGTTCCTCAGAACCTTCTTCCACTTGACTCGCCCGTCCTTCGGGTCCAAGCCGTAAAGGAGGTTGCCCACAGCGCAGAGCAGCACACCATTAGAATACGCCAAGCTGCCCGAATATACTACGCCAGACTCATCCTCCGCCAGCTCAACACCCCACACCGTCTTGGTGGGATCCTCAACATTGAGCGCAACTAGCTTCCCTCTGTCGTTCAGCACAACAACCAAATCATCCACAACAATAGGAGCGAAGTCCACACCAGCAATGCCACCGACGTGACGCACCCTGGAGAACGTCCGCGCCTTACCCGAACTCTTGAGCAGCGAGTACACCCTAGGACTTGGATCAAACACCGTTGTGCGCCCGGTAGAGCGGGCAAATCCGGCAGAACCGTAGCACAGCAAAACAAGTGCCAGCACGGCAGTCAGCGAACGCACATGCATAGTAGAACACGCAGCTAAAGAATCCTCGCAACATGATCTGCCAACTCGTGCGAAAAATCAATGAATTTTGTGCAGGGCGCTGTCTAGCATCCAAAAGCCTTCTTGCACGAACATCACCACCAGAACACTCGTATTACAAGCAAATGTGCGGCACGGCACAATGTAAAATCGCGCACACGGCGTAAAGCAACCTTAATGCCACAGCTCCCGAAGCTCATGTGTCTCAAATACCCTATTTATCTGACACAAGTCATTTCGTTCCGCAAAGATTGCAGGTATAATCCCCTTAGGAGAACAATTTATTAATGTAGGTGCCGTAGTGCAAAAAGTGGCTATAGTCGGGCTGCCTAATGTCGGCAAGTCAACTATCTTCAACAGATTGGTGAAAAAAAACTCAGCTATAGTGAGCAACATGGCGCATGTTACCAGAGACAGGAAAGAGGACCTAGTAAATTTCTGCGGTCTACAGTTTATCGCCACAGACACGGGGGGAGTAGGTAGCGGTACCGGAATCCAGACGCTGGTTACGGAACAGGTGCAGCTTGCCCTTGAGCACGCAGATGTGGTGCTGTTCGTGATAGATGCAAAAGAAGGCGTGGGCAACAACGAAGTCAATTTTGCAGGGTGGCTAAGAAAGAAAACCTCCAAGCCAGTTGTCCTCGTCGTCAACAAGTGTGAGAGCAAACAAAAGCACGTCCTCATAAGTGATGACATGGGGTATCTGGATTTTCTCGGCCCCGTGTATATATCCGCCGAGCACAATTTAGGCATGCCAGATTTATATGACGCTTTGTCTCCGCTTTTAGAGAGTAATAGGAAAGAGGCTGACAGGAAAAAACCGATCACCATATCCATAATTGGACAGCCAAATGCTGGAAAATCAACATTCGTAAACTGTATCTTGGGAGAGAGGCGAGTCATAACTGATAGCTCTGCCGGAACGACGCGCGATTCCATAAACGTATCATATAGCCACAAAGGCATAGAACTGTTGCTGACTGACACTGCTGGTATGCGAAAAAGGGCAAAAATTACAAAGGATATGGAGAGATTCTCGGTGCGCTCCGCGATCAACGCAATTTTAAGATCGAACGTGGTGATCCTGATGGTAGACTTCACCATGGGCATAAACCAGCAAGATTTATCCATAGCGGATACCGCGATCAAGGAGGGAAAAAGCATAGTCGTAGTCCTGAACAAAGCCGACCTGATAGACGATAAGGCCGCGCAGGAAGAGATATTGCAAACAATCAAGCGACACAGCAGGGTTAACTGCGATGCGCCGATCATGAAAATCTCCGCACTTCAGGGCAAGGGGTGTAGCCAAGTCCTGGACAGAGCAGTAGAGCTCCACAAGTCCTCCAGCAGTAGGATCAGCACTTCGACGCTGAACAAATGGTTGGGCACGGCTCTAGAGCACCACGCCCCTCCCCTACAAAATAAACAAAAGGTCCGGCTGAAATACATGACTCAGATTAGCTCTTCACCTCCAACTTTTGTTATATCCACAAACACGGAGGGTGTGGAGAGCACCTACCAACAATATCTGAAGAACAGTTTCACAAAGAGCTTTTCTATGCAAGGTGTGCCGATCAGGATAATCTTCAAAAAGAGCCACAACCCCTATGCGAGATAGCCTCCGCGTCGCAACCGCCATAGCGAGCCAGGGCAGCGATTGGCGGACGGATGCCGGACTTGACTCACTGCCGCACTAGAAGAGAGGCACCTGTCATCTCCTCCGGCTTGTTCATATGCATAAGCTCCAGAACCGTTGGCGCAATATCACACAGTCTACCATCAGCCAAACCGAACTGTTTGTCGGAGTTGCATAGCACCAGAGGCACCGTGCTAGAAGTGTGCGCAGTGAACGGAGTCCCGTATTGCACATCGAACATTTTCTCTGCATTACCGTGGTCAGCGGTTATCAGCATCGTAGAACTTGTCCTCTCCACAGCATCAAACACCATGCGTAAACACTCGTCCACAGCGGACACCGCCTTCTTGGTGGCCTCCATATTGCCGGTGTGACCAACCATGTCCGCATTGGCGTAGTTCACCACTATGAGAGAATATTTTATCGACTCGATACTTTGCACCAAAATCTCTGTCATCGCGAATGCCGACATTTCCGGCTTCAAATCGTAGGTGCTGACCCTCGGCGAGGGTATCACTATCCTATCCTCACCCGGAAAAGGATCCTCCCTCCCCCCGTTGAAGAAGAACGTAACGTGGGCATACTTCTCCGTCTCAGCGATCCTAAGCTGCTTCATGCCGTGCGTCGAGATCACCTCCCCCAGGGTATTGTGTATACTCCTGGGAAGGAACAGGCACGGGACTTGGACCCTCTCCGAGTACTGAATCATGCCCAAAACGCTCGAGACCTCCGGAGACCTGTGCAGGATCATGCTCAAGATCTGCAAAATTCGATCGCTCCTGAAGTTTGTAATCAGTATCCCATCTGAGGAAGAAAATCCGCTGTAGCTGCCTATAACGGCCGGCACTAGAAACTCATCTGAAACATCCTCTAAATAACTGTGTTCGACAGCGGCCAGGGCGCTGTCGTATCGCGGCCCCTTAGCAAGGGCCATCGCATTGTACGCCTTCTCCGTCCTATCCAGGCGGTTGTCCCTGTCCATGGCATAATAGCGGCCACCGACGGTAGCTATACTCGCATCACACGCGCGTATGCGATCATTCAGGGACCCTATATAACCCTTTGCGGAACGAGGCGGAACATCCCTGCCGTCCAGGACCGCATGCAAAAACACTTTTACCTGCAACTCAGAAAGCACCGATATGAGCGTCAAGATGTGCTCTTGCAACCCGTGCGCCCCGCCGTCAGACAGCAGGCCGATTATGTGACAGCCCCCCCCTTTGCTCTTGACTTCCTCCACAAACTTTGTCAAGGCGGGATTATTATGGACCTCTTTAATTTCGCTATTGATCCTCTGCAGGTCCTGCTGCACCACCCTACCAGAACCGATACTTACGTGTCCAACTTCAGAATTTCCAGCCTGACCCTCAGGCAGGCCAACGTCTACTCCACTGGCGCATAGACTACTCCTGGGACACCGGGACACAACGGACTCCCAGAAAGGTTTATGTGCCGCGTGTATGGCATCACAACTTCCACCACTACCATTACCCCATCCATCCAGTATACAGAGTACAATAGTGCCCTCCGACATGCGAACCCGACCCCTCATGCAGCAGAAAAAAACAGGTGCGATTCTACAACATCTTCACGGCATAGAAAACAACTATTCATGTCAAACTCGGTACCATAGCTATGAGCCACGCTACGTACTCTATATGGACCAGAGAATCCCGTACCTGAATTTCAGCCCTCTGACACCACAGTCGATTGCGCCACTCAGAACAATATGTATCCTGCACCACATCCTCAGCGCCGCAGTCATAACCAGGACTGAAAGCCAAAGTGGCGCCTGTAACAAATAACCTATTAACCTTTCCGTAATTTTGTACTACAATGCCGGGGTTTTGGCTTTTGTTGTTTAGATGTCGTACTGCTACCACGATGCGGTTTTGATGCTATCGGATGGTAGGCACTTCTTTGGCACGTCGCTCGGTAAAAAGGAAAACTGCGCTGGTGAGGTGTGCTTCACCACGGGGTTCACGGGTTATCAGTGCACCATTACAGACCCCTCCTTTGCGGGACAGATAGTGGTGTTTGCCTTCCCTCACATAGGAAATATAGGCATCAACTATAGGGACTTTGAGTGCGAGCAAGCGTTGGCAAGAGGCATCGTCATACGCGAGATATCTCGTGCATCGCACGTGTCTTCGTGGATTGACTTAGATGCTTGGATGGAAGCCAATGGGGTTAGTGGAATATCGGGGGTCGACACCCGAGCGTTGACTTTGCACCTGCGCGAACACGGCTCGCAGAACGGGATAATCCACTGTTTCGACGATTTTGATTCTTTAGATCTCCAGGAACTCAGGAGACAGGCGGCAACTTTCGTTGCGCCACCGATAGCCACTGAGCTACCCCACCTAAAAGATCACCAGGTGTCGCATGAGGGGCTGCGCATGTGCGTGCTAGACGTGGGAACGAAGCGAGGGATACTGAATTCCCTCACTGTTCTGGGTTGTGCGGTACACGTCGAGGCAGCACAGGGCAATTTTCTAACGCAGATAATGAATCTCCATCCGCAAGGGTTGGTAATCTCCAACGGTCCAGGAGACCCCGGACAAATCCCCTCGGAGACGATTGAGCAGCTGCGTGCCATAATTGAGCTTGGAGTACCGACTTTGGGAATATGCTTGGGGCACCAGCTACTCGCAATAGCCATGGGGGCCAAGACTGCAAAGATGACTCACGGACACCGGGGTAGCAACCACCCGGTGTATAATGTCGTTAAGAAGTCTGTCGAAGTTACAAGCCAAAATCACGGATTTGCGGTGGACGCTCAGAGCTTGCCAAACACTGTGGAGGTAACTCACACCTCGTTGTTCGACGGTACAGTGGAGGGCATTAGAATGAGGAACAGCCCAGTACTATCGGTCCAGTATCACCCGGAGGGGTGCCCGGGGCCGCACGACTCACATTATATCTTCAAGGACTTTGTAGAGCTCGCGAAGTCTTGTAGTTGGTGATGCCTGTACGCGTCTTATTACCGACTATAACGCTGCTTCCATCGGTGTAGTCGGGGTATATACATTACTTAATAAAAGGCTTGACTGCCTTCCTAAAAATGGTAGCATGCCCCTGTGTGATGTGGTGTGATCTGGATGCTCGGTAACATTGAGGTAATTCTCGCACAACCGCGCGGTTTTTGTGCCGGAGTGGAGAGGGCGGTGCACGCACTTGAGAACGTCGCTGCCAAGTACGCTCGCAGCAGGAAGGTGTACGCTCTGCACGAAATCGTTCATAACCTGCGCGTCGTGGACGATTTCAAGGCCATGGGTGTGGTGTTTGCCGACAAACTTGATGATGTCCCGCAGGGTTCCGTCCTGGTGTTTAGCGCCCATGGGGTGTCGAAGCAGATCCGGGAAGAGGCCCAGCGCAGGGGTCTCCTCGTAGTTGATGCAACTTGTCCGTTGGTCACTAAGGTCCACCTTGAGATCCAGAGGTACGACAGAGGCGGTTTTCAGGTCATACTCGTAGGTCACGCGGGCCACAGAGAGGTGGAGGGAAGTGTTGGTCAGGTCTCCAACCCGGTCATCCTGGTGCAAAGCGTCCAGGACGTGTATGACCTACAGATCGAGCAGTCAGCAAAGCTTGCGTATGTGACGCAGACTACCCTTAGCATGGATGATACTAGAGAGGTGATCGACGCCCTGAGAAGCAGGTTCCCCGGCATCGCAGGCCCGGATCTGCGGGACATATGCTATGCGACCCAGAATAGGCAGCGAGCGGTAAAAAACTTGGCAAGCATGGTGGACGTGGTTCTTGTGATCGGGGGGAAACATAGTTCGAACTCCAATAGCCTGCTGCGTCTTTCCAAAACGCAGAATCCGCGTTCCTTCCTGATAGAATCGCGTGAGAACATGGATCTGAACTGGCTTTCAGGAGCGGCAAAGGTTGGGGTTACTGCAGGTGCCTCCGCACCCGAGGTTTTGGTTCGGGAAGTAATCGATCACCTGCGCCTGTACGCGGATGTTACGGTGTCCACCATGGACGGGGTTGCCGAGAACGTCGTGTTCAGGTTGCCAGAGCTCTGACCCGCTAGTGATGTTGTGCCCGGCGGCTGCAGTTGCGGCGTCATCACCGGCCCGTGCGCGTTTTTTTCCACATGGAGCGGCTCTTTGCCCCTTCGCGTAGTGGGAGCTGAGTTGGAAATAATTTTCTCATGCTGAGCTATTTGTGGTGCTTGACGCTTGATTATTTCTGTAAAGAAATGTAGGATCACCCTTGAATTGGCTTCTGGGGTGTGTTTTGAGGGTAAAGATCGTAAAGCTCGGCTCGGGGTATGGGCTCCCGTTGCCGTCTTATGCTACTCCAAACAGTGCGGGGCTGGATTTGTACGCCGCAGTTGAGAGTAAGCAAATTATACGACCTGGGCGCAGGTGTGCGATAAGGACCGGGATAGCCATAGAGCTGCCGGATGGGTACGAAGCGCAGATCAGGTCCAGGTCTGGTCTCGCAGCAAATTTTGGTGTGTTCGTGTTGAATGCACCAGGGACTATAGACTCGGACTATCGGGGCGAAATATGCGTGGTGCTGTCTAACTTTGGTAGCGAGGATTATGTAGTCAGCCGCGGGGATAGGATAGCACAGATGGTGGTGGCCCCCGTGGAGCGTGTGGACTGGGAAGAAGGGGAAGTTTTGTCCGAGACAAGCCGCGGAGAGGGGGGATTCGGCTCCACTGGAACCTAGGGGTTTTTGCGTTGTGCCGTTAGTGATTTGCTCGAGGGAGCTTGCTCTGGTGCGCTTTCTGAGTCCCCAGCAAGTGCTGGGCTGCTAATTGGAGTTTCATGTTGAACGATCCCTTAAGTTCCCAGGTCGGATGATGTGTTGCAGGCGTTCTGGTACTTCCCTGTAGTCGGTAAAATGTTCGCCGCGTATGCTCTCCGGCATGGCGCCGCGCAGTTCGAGAGTACGACTACCGACCGTGTACACCAGGTTTGCGCCGCCGCGTTTGATTTAGCTCAGCAGATAGCGGTGGTACCGCTATCCTTGCCAAGTTCGGGCATGTCACCCAGCACCGCCACCCTCCTTAGAGTGCGCTCGTGCCTCACATTCCCCAGACTCTCTATAGCAAAGGCCATGAAAAGCGGGTTTGCCGCATACTCGTCGTCAAGCAGCACTATCGGCATTCCCATGAGGGTCACAAGTGCATTTTTCCCCTCCCTTACATGGGGACAAACTTTCGAAGCTCGTCAATCGCCGCAGAGTGCGTCAAGTGTCGCGCGTTATCTTGCGGATGGAACGTAACCTCCTGACCTAGCAACTTTACAGTAGTGCAGCTGCCCTCCACCGCGCTGTTGATCATCTGAATGTCCGTACCATCGGTGATTCCGAGACTTATAACGTTCTTACATTTCGCTTCCGCTGCAGCGCGCATCTTTCCGTAGTGGCCGCTATCGAAAATCAGTATCGCAGTTGCCCCTTCTTTTACATGGTTGAATATCTCAAGCCTGGCCGCGAGAATACCTTCAATAGACTCAAAAACTCCAAATGCGGGGGGCCTACGTTGGTAATCACCGCAATATCAGGGTCACGCTATCCGGGAGAGGGCGTCTATTGCCCCGGGTAACTCATCATTCCCATTTCCATGACAACAAACTCGGCGTGTTTGCCGCGTACAACGGCATTCCGATGAGGTTGTTATAGTTCGCCGCGTTGTAGTGTACCTTGCCACATCTAGACGGCGCATTGCATAGCATGTACTTCGTAGTCGTTTTACCTGCACCGCTAGCAATGGCTGTAATCCTGGCTTTGGTGCCCTGCAGGAGAAAAGTTGCCGTTCTATGCAGCGCTTTGAGCGTGTCTTCCCCGGAATTACGGGGCCAAAGCCCCGTAGCTGTTTGAACGCACGACCAGCAACAGCTGCTACGGCGCCTTTGCTAAATGCCTAGTGTACAAAGTAATTTCCGTCAAAGTTCTTGCCCCGTATTGCAACAAATACATCTCCGGGGCATATTGTCCTAGTATCTGTGAAAATTTTGCCTGAGGACACCACCCACCCACTCTCGGAATACACCTCGGAGCTTGCAGCCTCTATGGTCACAAAATTCCACATCACACAACACTGCTGAATGGTGTCGAGCATGGTACCACAACAACGTCTACTAGACAACCCGAATGCATTTACAACGATCTTGTCGTGAGCGACGGGGTTTCAGATGCCTAACACACGCTACAGATGGTCCTTCCGAAAGTGATTCTGGAATCATGCAAAGGGGTGGTAGAATCCTTCCCTGAAAACTCTACCGGTGACCTCATGCAAAACGAAGAAGCAAAATTCCCTGAAGATATCTCATATGGATCCGTTGGGGGGCCAGTTTTCTCAACGACGATTTCGGAGCTGGGTAGCGGCAGGGAGCAGCGAAAAATTAATTGGCTACACCCACGTGGCAGGTACAACGCCATATATGGAGTGAAGTCTGACAGGCAATTTGCCAAGTTGATAAATTTTTTCTACGCCCACAGAGGCAGGGCCCTGCCGTTCAGATTCAAAGACTGGTCTGACTACAAAGCCGCCAAACAAAAGATCGGCACGGGGGACGGCAGTCGCACTAATTTTCAGCTGGTCAAGCGTTATTCCGCTGGAGAATACTCCTACACACGTACAATTAACAGACCGGTGGCAGGCACGGCGCTAGTGTATTTTAACGAAACGCCACAAAAGCACGGCGCAGTCTATGAAATTGACTACAAAAGCGGTCAGCTGTCCTTCGCGTCACCACCCGGAGTGGATATCCACATCTTTGCGGATTTCGAGTTCGATGTGTTAGTGCGATTCGACACGGATTTCCTTTCTTGTTCATTGGACGGCCATGGTAGCTACGGGTGCAGCAACATCCCGCTTGTGGAGGTGAAAAGTTCCTAGCCATGCCTTAATCGCTTCGTGCGCGTCGCGATTAAAGTGGTCCACTAAGATCAGATAGGTCCTTATTCAGCTTTTCAAGCTCACCCTTCCTCTTGCTGTACTCTTCGCTAGTCGGATCTAGGTCTTCCAAGACTCGCTCCAACGCCTTGATCTTGTCCATCAGACTGGTGATTTTCAGCTTACGCTCCTCTTCCTTCCTACGCTTTCCTCCGCCTTCCTGGCGCTTCTTGTCGTCCTGTTTTTTCTCTCCCCAGCCGGTAGTATCGATAAACGGCATCTCTTTTTCCCAAACTTTAGGATCGATAGTTTCTCTTGCACTTACGGCGCCCATCTTGATATCCTTGACCTTGGTTGGACCTGGGACGATCTTCTCAGCATCATCAATGTCCTTCTGATAAGAAACTACACCACTGCCATCTTCGGCCTTTTTCTGTTGCTGTTGCGGCTTCTCGTCCTGTACAGTTGCGTGCTCTTCAGCCTTCTTATCAGCCTTACCTACGCTCGCCACCTTGGTGGTGATTTTCCCTTTCTCTGCAGTCGCGTCAGGTTTAGGAGCAGCTGAAGCAACACCAGCGTCTTCTTCATCGCCGTCACCTCCGGCATCCGCGTCCAAAATGGCTTCAGCCATCACCGTGCCCACATCTTCGTACTGACTCAAGATATCCTCCTCACTCTCGGCAACCTCAGCTTCCTCTCTGCTTGGCACTTCCACTGCATCATCTTCTCTCGTTTGCGGTACGCCTTCGTTACCTACCTCGCCTCTGTCCTCATCTGCAGCAGCAAGTTCATCTACAGTCAGAGGTTCTACATCCTGCTCTTCTGGAGCTTCCTCACGTCCCAAAATGTCCTCAAAGTCATCCCGCATGGATTCTTCCTCGGGAATCTCTTCATCCTGTGATGACCGGAATGCTTCTCCATCCTCAAGTTCAGTACTTGTGCTAGGATCAGGTTCAGATATGTCGGGTTCGGTCTCTTCGTG
>JBQEQW010000059.1:0-7989 GCA_052043535.1 Anaplasma sp. | reverse complement strand
GGAGTTACGTAATGAGGGGTATGATCTGTGCATAACAGTGGACTGCGGAACACTGGCACATGAACCTATATTGGTGGCGAAATCAGCAGGCTTGGATGTTGTTGTGGTCGATCACCACATAGGGGTAAACATGCTACCGGAGGCCATTGCCGTTGTGAACCCAAACAGGTTGGATGAGTCAACAATTCACACCTACCTATCTGCGGCCGGCACTTCTTTTTTATTATTGGTAGCGTTACAAAAGGCCCTGAGAGAGGCTGGATTTTTCGAGTACAAAAGGGAACCAAACCTGATGGATCATCTGGATCTGGTAGCACTGGGCACCGTTTGTGACGTAATGCCCATGGTGCAGCTCAACAGAGCGTTGGTAAAACACGGACTGAAGGTGATGTCCACGCGCAGTAACGTCGGGCTTAGAACCCTCAGCGATGCGATAGGGATAGGAGAAAGAATAGGAGTTTATCACCTGGGCTTCAGTATAGGTCCTCATATCAATGCCGGTGGTAGGGTCGGAAACGCAAGCCTCGGAGCTAGACTTTTGTCGAGTGATGACGAAAGCGAGTGTAGCAGGATATCCTCCACCCTTATAAGCCTCAACGCCGAAAGAAAGCAGCTTGAGAACCAAAGCCTGGAAGAGGCCGTACATCAGGCGGAGCGTCTGGTCAGGGCAGGAAACAAAGTCATAATGGTCATGGGAAACTGGCACGTAGGCATAATAGGTATTGTGGCAAGCAGGCTTAAGGAGAGGTTCCACCTGCCGTCAATAGTCATAGCACTGAACGGAGATGTGGGCAAAGCAAGTGCTAGGTCGATAAGCGGTGTCGACATCGGCTCTGCAGTCCTAGCCGCGAAGTTCGCTCAGTTGATTATGGAAGGCGGCGGGCATGAGATGGCCGCGGGTTTTTCAGTGCATGTTCAGCAACTCGGGGCGTTGTATAACTTCCTGCTGGACAGGCTCAAGGACGCGGATATACAAAGAGTCTCTCATGCGTGCGGGATGTTGACCGTAAGCGCAGTATGTTTGCCTTTATATAAGGAATTGCAGATGCTAGAACCGTTCGGCCCCGGCAATCCGGAACCCCGGTTTATACTCAAAAACGTAGAGATCAAGAAACCGGAAATCATGGGTGATGGCCACGTTCGTTGCCTGATCTATGGTGGTAACGGAACTTTTGTGAAGGGTGTGTGTTTCAGGTGCGTAGGAACAGAGTTGGGCACAGCGTTACTGCTACGAAGCAGCTTGCACCTCCTGGGCAAGATCAGTGTCAATCACTGGCGGGGCAACGAGTACATGCAGTTTGTTATCGAGGACGCGGCGTTACCATAGTGGCGATGACAGACCACGTTGCCACAGTGAGAGCAGCATTAAGATACGTTGACTTCAGTTTCTGCCGCCGGGGGCGTACACTACCTGAGGCCAATTTGTCACCGCAGAACCAGGTTAGTGGCAGTGGATAGCAGTGTATAAACTCCACACACACTGTTCCGTAGGGCGCACATGCACATTTTGCCCAACAGTGTACAAAAAGGTGTCCCGGCCCTAAAACCAGAACAGACGGCACGGCAATCGTAGTGCCTTCGTCAAAAGCTGTTGCGAGCGTGTCACTTGGCGTGCAGCCACTTAGTCACCAAAAGACCACTGACCCCCCTCTGGAGGACAGAATTTTCTGTCCTTTTGGCGGAAATCTGCTAGCATCGGTGCTGGCGTTACGCACACAAAAGATGTTAAGCAGGCTCGTTTCTAATCGCGGAGTAATGCGGGTAATCGAAGCCTTGGAAGGCGCAAGGGGCGATACGAGACTCGTTGGTGGCTGCGTGCGCGATAGCATCTTGGGCCGGGGAACGGCAGATATCGATTTAGCCACCGACCTAGTGCCAGATGAGGTTATTTCGGCGTTGCAAAAAGTGGGCATCAAAACCATTCCCACGGGAATTAAGCACGGAACAGTCACAGCAGTTGTGGGGAGTGCACCATACGAAATTACAACCCTTAGACGCGACGTGAGGTGCGATGGTAGGCACGCAAACGTGGTTTTCACCAATTGCTGGGCGGGGGATGCCTCCAGACGGGACTTTACTTTTAACGCGCTGTACTGCGACAAACATGGCAAAATTTTCGACTATTTCTCCGGGATACGAGATCTGGAAAGGAGAACGGTAGCCTTCATAGGTGACGCTGAAGAGCGCATCAATGAGGACTTTCTGCGGATCTTACGGGTGTTCAGATTTCACGCCTCAATATGTAGTGAAAACGTTCTCAGTGGCGACATTATAGACTTGTGCGGAAAATACGCTAGCAGTATATCCAAGCTATCAAAAGAGCGAGTCCGAAGTGAGTTCTTTAAGCTTCTATCCTGCATAAACTGCGTTGAGACACTGCGGGTCATGCAGGAATGCGGGGTTTTGCACCAAATTATACCGTATAAGGTATATGTGGACAGACTATCCTCGCCACATCTCGCAAATCAGACCCCCGTCGTCAAGTTGGCAGCAATGTTAAAAGGGGAAGCCTGCACCAAAATGTCAGCCATGGTCACGGAATTGGAGAAGCTTCTTCGCCTGTCCAGAAAGGAAAGAAAGCTCCTGGCCACACTGCTCACTGTGAATTTACCCATGCCGCTTTCGCCCACACAGCAGCGAAAATACCTCAGTGGTCTGGGTACGGAGGCCTACATAGGTCTGATTCTGGTTGGGTTCTTGCATGGGGACACACTCTCCGAAGATGCACTTTTAGAGCACCTAACGTGCGCCGAGCGGTTTCTGCCTTCGGCCTTCCCAATTTCAGGGAGGGATCTGGTGGCGCTTGGATACCCAGAAGGAAAGTTACTCGGACACACCCTAAAAAGGTTAAGAGAAATGTGGGAGGAAGACCCGGCAAGCACTGCACGGCACTCTCTGCTACTTGCGGCACAGCGGCTTCTTTCCACTCAGCAGAACACGTCTTCTACATCTCAAGAATAGAGTCTCCCGTGCCTATAGCCGCCAGCATTGACCAGCGTCGCAGTGGTAGTCGCCCTCTGTCGGTGCTTCACACGCTTATAGCTAAACATTACGTACCAAAGATTTCTGTGGTACATTTACATATGACCACACCCATACGATAAATACAGAGCACTCCCGCCAAGCCGGCAGCACGCGGCCGACCCATCCAAGAAACCCCAACAGCCTTTACAAAAAGCATGTAGCTCGAGTCGCGTATGAATCTAGCGGCTCCGCACAAAGCTTGCATCCATGATCTCGCACTCCCTAAAGAAGAATCTGACCTCCCTCTGTGCATTCTCTGCGCTATCAGATCCATGAACACAATTCGCATCTATGCTCTCCGCCAGATCTCTCCTGATTGTGCCGGAGGCAGCCTCTTTGGGGTCAGTCGCACCCATAACATTCCTGTAAGTCTTTACCGCAGACTCACCAACCAGCACCTGCACCACTACCGGCCCCGAGGTCATAAAACTGATCAAACTGGGGAAAAATGGCCGGGCTTTGTGTACCTCATAGAAGGTTTCAGCCTGTGCAGACGATAACATGCACATCCTTTGTGCTACAATCCGCAACCCGGCCGCTTCTATATAAGAAATCACCGGGCCTATCATGCCATTTCTGACAACGTCAGGTTTAAGTATAGAGAGCGTCTTCTCTAACACCACAGCTCCTAGAACACGACTGAGCCCATGCTAACACAGAATACGTACACCCACAAGTACGCAGCAAGCTTCCCATCTATATAAACAACAAACGACATAGAATACGGACCAGCATGCCTATCGATGATTTTATTGCGAATCTAGCATACTATTTACAGTTTCATTATTGCAACTACACATTAAATAACTGTTGCATTACCATTATGTATGATTTATCCTAAGTTATCTGAGTAACATATGGGATAATGTTTATGACTTCTCGAACACAAAACCAAAGTTCCATACCCATAATTATCGAGGGCAAGGCCAGACCCCATCCAGTTGACGAATATGTTGGTAGGGAAATCAAGAAGCAACGTATCATGAAAGGAATGAGCCAAAACCAGCTCGCGAGTCGGTTGGGAATTACGTTTCAGCAAGTGCAAAAATATGAAAAGGGCACGAACCGTATCGTCATCAGTAGGCTATATGAGTTGGCAAGGGTCTTGGGCGTTGAAATCAAGGACCTGATATCGAAGCTGCAAAATGACTTGAAGTCCATCACGGAAGGTGGTGAAGCGTCAGATGCAGCGCTCAAGGAGAATGACGAGTCATCACTGGAAGAATTTAGTCACAATTACAACGACGGCAAGGAAGTTCTGATGCTTGTTAGAGCATATCGTCGTATCAAGAGTGACAAAATGCGTGGAGCGATTCACACTCTGGTCAAGGTAATGTGCACAGAGCAACATCAGGACGATTACGAGAATTCCGACACAGATTCAGATTTAGGTTACACACCGAGCTCTGATCCCGATATGGAAGATTAATCTCGGATCTTCAGGTATTGCATATGTGATTTTGGAGTTGTTCCATCCCCGCGCAGGTGCGGCAACGTACGGCAATGATATTGGAACCGGGGTGCGTTACGCTTGTCCCTGCGCCAGTTTCTGAGTTCTTCCGAATGCTAGGTGCGGGGGGTACTCCGCACGAGATGTGTTTATGGGGCATCATAGCGCCGCAGGCCGCGTGGTTTCGCGCGTGTGAGGGAACAATGGCTTAACAATTTCTTGATGTGGGGGTAAGCATTCCAAAATATCCGAGTGCTATATTTGACATGCGGGCTCCGTTCGCCTATTACCTGGTACATCGTTTTGTTTCGGCAAACGCACTTGGGTCTTGTGGGTCTTTATGAAGGAAATCCGTGGTTTGACTTTTTTAGCACTGACAGCGCTGCTTGTGCCTTCTCAGTTGTCGGCCTCCCCTAGACCCGTGGATTTCTCCAGGTCTGCGGGGTCGGCTGGCTTCTTTGCCAGTGCACAATACAAGCTCGCTGTCCCGCGTTTTAGTGGCTTCGTTGTGGAAAGCGACACAGGTAGGGAGCTCGGTGTATTTTCACCCATTACTGAAGGGTCCCCAGCAGCCACCGCGGGGGAAGACACAAGCACTGGGAGCGGTCCAGGCAGCTTCCTTGGGAGGTACTCTCCATCGTATCTGAAGAGCACTAGGTCTGGTTCGGTCGCGGTGGGCTACTCCTCTGGGAGCCTCAGGCTAGAAGCTGAAGGGTCGTACCAGAGCTTCCTATCGAACGCGGGGAAGGGCCAGGGCAAGGAGAGTGACAAGGCGTACGAGCTCGCGGCGTCCGAATCTCAGGATGGAGCGCTCGTTGCCTCTACAAAGCCAAATGCAAGCTACTATGTCACCCTGCGGAACAAGGAGGTACAAGTGGTCTCTCTGCTAGCAAACCTGTGCTATGACCTCTTACCAGAGGACTCGCACTTCTCGCCCAGCGCTTGTGCCGGCATTGGCGGGGGTGTGGTCAAGTTCATGGGCGTCACTGCACCTAGGTGGTCATACCAGGCAAAGGTTGGATTACAATACTTCATCTCCAGGAAAACAGCCCTATTCTCGTACGCATATGTCAGCAAGGTTCATTCCAAAAAGTTTACAGACGTACCTGCACGTCACCATCACGGGCAGGCGACAGCTACCGCCACTGCGAGCGGCAGTACGGGCGGCACGCAGGTCTCGTCAGCAACGGCGGTGCAGTGGCTTTATCCTCAGGCAGGTTTGGACCTCAGCTATTTTGGCTTCGAGTGCGGTATTAGGCTGATACTTTAATCCAGTACGGGCAATGCCACCTTCCACTCGTGAAGGTTGTGTGTGTGCGGCCGGGTGTAGCGGATTTGAATAAATCGTTAAAGTACACATTAAACTTCAAAATATACTGCCATCTCTCTTGACTTAATTCTTTTTTAGTATACCTTATGGGTTGTGTGGGTTGCACACGCACCCTTTCCTGTGCGTAGATGGGGTAGTTTGGGGTTTGGTTTTGGATTGTGTGTATGTCGGCTTGTAAGAAAACCTGCGGCGGTGTTCTCGCGTGCGGAGCGCTGGCTGTGTTGTTGGGGGCTCCAGGCGTGTTGGCCATGACCGAAACTGATGGACTTTACCTCGCGCTGGGTGGGGGAGTGGGCGTTGCTAACTTCCGTGGCCCCTCCCTGAGCAGTTGTGGGTTGTCTGCTGTTGCATCGGGGGTAATAAGGACCCGTGACTATCCGGTCTGGTTTTCGGACTTCCGTCCCGGGCAGCAGGCTCCTGAGGCGTTCGGCGTTCCTTACGCACCGAGGTACAAGAAAAGTGGGGGTTTTTCTGGCGCGTTGGGTTACAAGCTTGGTCCTTCCAGGGTGCAGCTGAGCGTTTTTAATGGGAGGTTTGAGGTCGATGGTGGTGGCTATGCCCGGGGCGACAATGCTTACTACTTTGCGTTTGCTAATAGGACGCGTTCTAGCGGGGATAGGGTTGCCGCTTCGTCATTGAATTATATTGGGCAGATTTCTGAGATTGGCGTGGGTGCCATAGAGCTGAGTGCCTGCCGTTCCGGGTTGACTGTTGGGCTCGGCGCAAGAAGTTCCTTGGGGCTCTACTCCTGCCTCGGTGTTGGGGCGGTCACGGTTGATTACTGGGGATCAGGTGGTAGCCTGGAGTGGTCTTGGGGAGGCAGAGTCGGGGTGGAGTACGTTTTTAGTCCCGCATTCTCGCTGTTCGCTGAGGCCTACTATACAGGTGTGAATACTGCGGAGTACGACGGAGGGTTGCTCATGCCGCCTGCTCGCTATGGTGTTCGCAAGGTTGAGCTGCGTGACTTGACTGCCGCTTTGAGCGTAGGCTACTTTGGGGGCCTGGGTGGGGTTAGGTATACATTTAATGGTGGGTAGTTTAGGTTGGTTCGTATGGCTCGTAAGGGTTTATTTGCAGCGTTTTGTCTGGCCGTAATGGCGTTCGCTCGGGAGGCAGGGGCTTCTGGAGCCGGCGGTCTTGAATCATGGGGCGCCGGTGCTGGAGCTAGTATGTTCTATGTAGGCGCGCAATACAAACCTGCGGCTCCAGTGGTAAGGGGGTTTGTCGTCCGCAGGCACGCGTTGGCTCCCCCCAGGGGGTTCTTTAGGCTTAGGCCGAATGTTATTGAGCATGGCACCCTGGAGGGTACCCCTTTGTACACAGCTATGCAGATGGCTGAGAATTTCGAGTCCGGATACGTACCTGCTTACGGGGCCAGCTTCTACGGGTTTTCCGGGGTTATTGGATGCTCAAGAGGAGGGACTCGGGTGGAGCTGGAGGCTGCGTTTGAGGACTTCAAGACTAAGAGGCCATCTGGTCGGCCTCTGATGAAGAATGGGCATGAGTACTTTGCCGTTGGTGAGAGGAGCCACACCGAGGTTGTCCCTATATCCCCCAAGCCTGGCTATATGGTAGTTTCGAACCGTGCGATTTCTAGCGGTTCTACTGTCTTAAGTATCTGTCGTGACTTCTCCGCTGGTGCAACTGCCATGCCTTACGCGTGCCTGGGTGGCGGTGCGGAATTTTTGGGCATATTGGGTGCGGAGAATACCCGCTTTGCATACCAAGCAAAGGCTGGGGTGTCTTTTGGGGTGTCTCCTGGGGTGAGCTTGGTCGCTGCCGGCTACTACAGGGGGACGTTGAAGAGGCCTGTTAGGGCTTTTCCTGCTACGGAGTTCGGCACTGATGCTAGTGCTGAGGCTACACGGCAGAATTCGTTGTTGTCGGCAGAGGGTAGCGTCGATGTAGGATACCTTGGTGTCGAGTTGGGGGTAAGGGTAGCGCTTTAGAGGTTTGGAGGTACGGTGTGGGAGTTCATGTGGTTTGCAAAAGGATCTCTGCAGCGGGGGGAGAAGGAGGTGAGGTGCGTGCGATGTCTGTAGGGAGTCGCGATGCGGTTGGGCTTCGTCTTCTCTTCGATGACGAGGAAGTGTCCTCAAGTGGTAGGCCTAGGTGCGGAGAGGCTGGGGTCTTGGAAAGTAGCTCTCTCGTGGCTCGCGGCGGGGGGGGGGGGGGGGGGGGGGGG
>JBQEQW010000058.1:0-6972 GCA_052043535.1 Anaplasma sp. | reverse complement strand
GTCCGCTCGGGCTTGCAGGGGGGGGTGGGGCCAACGTTGCTACTTGGTGAGAGGAGTGGTGTTTTCCCCAGGGGAAGGGGGGAGGACCGCGCAGGGTGGGGATGTGTGTGGATCGCGGGTATATTCCCTTCCCGTGTGGGTTCCTCCCTCCTCCTTTTGGCTGCGGCGCTTCTCTTTTCGCTTCTTAGTTGCGTGTCCCTGCTGGGTCTTGGGTTGTACTTTCCGGTGTTTCTGCTGTCGCGGGAGGGGGCGGTGGTTGCTACTGTGTTTGTTCTGTAGCCCTGGGGCCCCTGTCAGGGGTTGTTTTCGGGAGGCGGGTTGACTGTGTCGCGAATTTCCGTTAAAATGTAAACATCTCGGGGTGAGTGAGGAACGAGATGTCTGGTGTTGGTGGCAGTATTGCCGGTGTCTCTCGCCTGGGGCGGGAGAGGTTGCTTGCCAAGTTGTGTGCGGCTGTGCTGGTGTTGAGCGCTGCTGCTTTTCTGTTTTGCGCCGCCTATGTTTTTGCTTCGGGGGCTTCTTTGTTGGATTCTAGCCCGGCTGGTGTGGGGTTCTTCGTCTCAATGGCGCTCGCTTTTGCCTCTATAATCGGGGTCATTGTGTTCTGCGGAAGGCTCAGGGTCATGGACAGGTATGGTCTCATAGTCTCGGTATCCGACGGGAGGTTCGAGTCCGCGGGTATGCTTAAGATCACAGGGCCGTTCGTGCAGAGTGGTGTGGCTCGCGCTGAGGTAACTGCCAGTACTCTTGGCAAGAGTGGCCGTGGTAGGGCGGCTTTTGATGCTACTTCCTGCTGTGTTGTGGTCGCGCTGGGCATTGCGGTGTGTGCCTTCTCCTCTGCGTTCGGTGTGATCGTTGCCAGTACTCATGGCGACTTTGTCCGTGCTGCGCAGGCCATGTTTGAGGTATCCGCGGCGTCTCCGGTACCTCTTGTGTGTTTAATCTCTGCGGGGGCGGCATTGCTTATCTTGGTGGTGGGTTTTGCTGGACGTATGCTGTCCTCTTCTCCTGGTGTACTCGTCATAAGTGACGGTAAGTCGCGTTTTTCAGACGCGGACATACGGGACATTACTGGTAAGCTTAACGTTTCAGCTTCTGATGTTACGGACGTTAGGATCTCGAGAGTTCCAAACGTGATCGCCATGATCGAAAGCGACGGGGCTCCACCTGCACAATAACGCGCACCAAGCTCAGAGAGACTTTTTGTTTGTTCGATGGGTAACTAACTAACTAACGGGCGTTGTGGCCTTTATACAATTTTTGTGGAAGCTGCTTGCGGGGGGGGCGCCGAGTTTGCCTGGACACCACATAACAATGGTGTGGGACTTCCTTTATCACATATTAATTTTTTCGGGATGGCCGTCGCCGCCGGTGTTGCGGTAGGTGAGGTGTGCTCTGCCCCCTAGTTTTGGAAGAAGGTGTACGACAGCGTGATTTCCTTAATGTCCTTGGTTGTGCTGTCTTCTTCTATGGCCGGATCTATGAAGAAGGCCACAGGCATGTGCACCCTTTGGCGGGGCGCAAACGTCTGCTGCGAAAAACAAAAGCACGCAACTTTGTTAAAGTATTTCCCTGCGTAGGTGGGGGTTACGTTATAGACTGCAGTGCCGTTTATCTTGTTGTCGGATAAATTTTTAGCTTGGTAAAAAGCCAATTTCTGTTCCCCAGGCTTCACTACTATGTAGGGGAGTTCCGGATAGAACATCAGTGGGATGCCGTGCGTGTCTGCACTAAATCGTACCTTGATGTTATGGCTGCCAAGCTTACGGTCAGGGGCCGCTGCAGCCTTTTTAGTTGTGCCCCCATACCCGGTTACCTTGCAAAAAATGCTATATAGTGGGACTGAGGCGCACGTCAGGCACACCATGGATAGTATTATCGACCCTAGCAAAATTAAAATGTTACCGTTACGTCTTCCCTTCACTATGCACTCCTAGATACTACTGTGTTGGTTATATGCATCAAAAGTTTACGCGTGCTTTTCGCTGCAAGTGTTTGTAACCCTTTCTAACATGAGCTTTGCGGCCCTTTGTTCAGCGGTTTTTTTATTGTTCCCCGTGGCAGAGGTGCTACCGTGGTCCTGTATGCTCACTTGTACCGTAAAAACTGGTTTGTGCTCCAAGCCGGACTTGCTCACCAGCTCGTAGATTGGTGGCGTCAAATTCCTACCCTGTGCCCATTCCTGCAGGGCGGTCTTGGAATCTTGCGGTGTAAATGCGGACATGCGCTGGGCGCGTGGTAGCCAGTGCTTGAGAATGAAACCCCGCAAAACTTCGGTATTGCCGTCCATGTACATTGCTCCTATTAGCGCTTCCAAGGCGTTCTCCAAGGTACTGTGATTGTCTTGCCCTCCACATGCCATCTCCCCGCTTGACATAAATATCAATCCGCCCAGGCCTATGAGTTTCGCAACTTCTACCACCTCGGAACCGCGGACCAACGCCGTTCTCTTCTTGCTCAGGCAACCTTCGTTGTCGTCGGGGAAGAGCCTGTACAACATTTCAGAGGTGATCATACATAGTACGGCATCACCCAGGAATTCCAAGCGCTCATAATTCGCAGCAGCGCTGCCACCGCGCGGTACGCTGGGGTGAGTGAGAGACTCCTTCAAAAGATCTAGGTTCTCAAACTGGTAACCCGTGGCCTCATATACCTTGCGCGCAAGGTGCTCTCCGTCCTCAACTGCGTTTGACATGAGAATCCCTTTCATTGAGGGGGGCATCGCTTTCCACGTTGTGAAACACTATTCTCGTGACACTTCCTGGGGCATTGTGAGGAGGTGACTCGACGATGCTCAATGCAGAAATATAAGCAGAACCGCAGCTGAGGAAATGAAAGGAAACCGTTCCCAACAAAGCCCCACTGGATCCCTCTGTTATATGCACTACTTTGTCAAGTGCCCCGGCCTCTACCGAAACAACGCACGATTCTATCCTGTCGCCAGTAGCAGCTCTGCCCAAAAGGGCAATGACCTGGTGCTGCATGCCGGACGAGTAGCAGCGCGATTGGTGATAATAAGAAATAGTCCCCGCCTCAACTACGATAGACATGGAAGTGGGTGGATAATGGTCAAACCTCAACAACCCCGGAAGGAACATCAGCGCCCTGCCATCCTGCGTCGACCCATCCGCATTTATTTGTGCGGAGTCGATCATAAACAAGCACACACACCTCAGAACTTCATCTAGACCCTCCGCTCCAATGATCGAAGCATGCAGCCGCGCCGCCGGGACAGCCACCCAACCCGACGCGAGGAGCAGCAGCGCTACCCCCAGGATACGTCGAACCCTACGACGCATTTTTCTTGTTTAGCTTGACTGGTATGTAGATAGGTGGCGAGTCTCTACCGCCTCCTCCTCCCACAGCACCGCCGCCCTTCCTTACTAGCAGCAACACAGACTCCTTACTACTGCCTCGTTTACCCAGCTTTTCCACCTCTCGGCTAAACTCGGACACATTGTTAATTGTGGAGGAGTTAATTCCCAGGAGAATATCCCCCCGCCTAATGCCCTCACTGAACGCATCGCTGCGCTGGTCCACTCTGAGAATTAGAACCCCCTCCTGCTTCTTTGCGCCCTTGGGTAGGCTGCCCACAGTGATTCCCAGGCTCTCGTCGCTGACCTCCTGGTCAGTACTGCCCGCTATCATATCATCAGGCAGCTTGCCTACAGTGACGAAAACGCTAGCGGACTTGCCATCGCGCTGTACTACCACCTTAACCTTCTCGTTTACCCCAGCCCCTGCTATCAGATGTGTGAGCTGTGGTACGCTTTCAACTTGATGCCCGTTAAACTCGAGAATCACATCACCGACCTTAAGGCCCGCTTTCTCCGCAGGACTGTCTTTGGCAACACCGGATATTAATGCACCTCTAGCTTGTTCTAACCCAAGGGAGTCAGTCATGTCATCAGTAACATGCTGAATCACAACCCCGAGCCACCCATGCTCTACTCTGCCTCCTTTGGAGAGGACGTTGATAACACGCATTGCATTGTTAGCAGGGATGGCAAAAGCCACGCCTACGTTGCCCCCGCCTTGGGGAGACATTATGGCAGTGTTGATTCCTATGACCTCGCCTTCAGCGTTGAACAACGGACCGCCAGAGTGTCCACGGTTTATGGCAGCATCAGTCTGAAGAAATTCGCTTGCGGTACCAATGTTAATATCACGCGCGCGACCGGAAATTATTCCTGCACTCACAGATCCACCAAGTCCAAAAGGATTGCCTATGGCCAACACCCACTCTCCAACCATGACGTTATCCGAGTTGCCTATAGCCACAGGTTGCAGGTCCTTCTTCGCTTTAACCTTCAGTACCGCCAGATCAGTTTTCGGGTCCTTGCCGAGCACGGTCGCCTTGGAGGTGGAATTGTCACTAAACCGAACGTGGATCTCCTTGGCATTAGCAATCACGTGGTAGTTGGTCACAATCAGGCCGGCCTTATCCACTATGAAACCTGAACCCAGGGAAATGACCTTCCTTGGCTTCGGAGGATCTACCAGAAGAGGCTCCAAGTTGTTAAAAAATTCTTCGAAAATGCCTTTAGGAAGACCCGGGAACCGAAAACCCGGCCCCATAGGCGTAGCATCTCCCTCTACAGTCTGTTCAGTGGAAATGTTTACGACCGAAGGCAACAACTTCGCAGCAAGCTCAGAAAACCCCCTGCCTCCATGCGGGACACCGGGGGGTGAGGAAGGATCAGCTCCAGCAATAAGGGACCTTCCGCCGCCAATCAAAGCTACCAGCAGAAAAAGGGACAAAAACTTCTTCACACTAACCCCCGCTCTTATTAAAAAGACTGATAAAATCATTGTTGGGCGACAACAAGATGCGCGTCGAGCCGTCACCGAATACCTGCCTATAAGCCCTCATTGTGCGGTAAAAACTGAAAAAGCCAGGATCAGCCTTAAGTGCATCGTTATAAATCTGAGATGCTTTCGCCTCGCCAGCACCTCTTATGACCTGAGCCTCTCTCATCGCATCTGCAATGATGACTCTGGTCTGAAAGTCGGCATCTGACCTGATCTTCTGGGAAACTTCACCGCCTTCGGCGCGGATCTCCCTGGCCTCTTTTTCCCGATCGGTTTGCATCCGACGGAAGATAGCCGCGCTATTCTCCTCAGGCAAGTCTGCCCTCTTGATTCGCACATCAACCATGTGAACCCCGAATTTCTCAGAAGCTGCACTGACACCATCCTGAATACGCCGCATGACGTCGGATCTATCCTCATTCAGGAAGTTGATTAAGGCAACACTACCAACCTGCTCCCGAAGGCCGGACTCGATGATAGAGCCGAGGCGGTTTTCCAAACCGAGCTCACTACGAACAGTTTGGTAAAATTTTACGGGATCAACAATCTTATACTTGGCATAGAAATCGACAACAAACCGCTTCTGATCGGCAGCAATGACCTCACAGGACTCGGAACGAATCTCAATTACCCGCTTATCAAAATAGATGACTTCGCAGATAATGGGAACTCTACAGAACAAACCACTCTTCTGAACGCTTTTTAGCACCTTTCCGAACTGCACAACTATTGCCTGGTGAGCCTCGTCGACCACGAACAAGCATTCAGAGACAAGAGCAGCAGCACCCAAAACGAAGCCACACAGAAGAAGTTTAGCCAGACCAAAACGCATTACTACTTGCCTCCAAGCTTGACCTGCCCATTCGCAGGTAGCCAAGAAAGCAGGCCTTTGACATCATCGGTAACAAGAATCTTATCCATGTTGCTCAAGACTTCCTCCATGGTCTCAATGTACATACGATTGCGAACAGCTGCAGGCTGGTTGACATACTCCTGGTAGAGAGCAACGAACTTGGCAACATCACCCTCTGCCCGGTTAACCACTTCACTCTTATAAGCTTCGGCATCAAGCTTGATTCGAATAGCCTCCCCCTTTGCACGAGGGAGCACCTCATTGCGATAGGCATGAGCCTCATTTATGGTCCTTTCCTTGTCGGCCCTAGCACTCTGAACATCACGGAAGGCACTAATCACCTTCTCAGGAGGATCGACTTTCTTCAGCTGTATGGACAGCACCTCAACCCCCATCCTGTACTGGTCCAGGATACTTTGTAGCAGCTTTTTCGTCTCGTACGCTATGGCTGCACGGCCCTCCCCTTCTATGGCGAATGCAAGGGTGCTCTTCCCTATTATCTCCCGCATTGCGCTCTCCGCGGCATTTTTCACTGTCGCCCCTGGTCTCACATCTCGTACGCTGAAGAGGTAGTTATATGCATCCGCAACCCGCCACTGAACATCGAAGTTTATATTCACTATATTCTCGTCGCCAGTCAGCATGATTCCTTCGCCATGCCCCGAGTCGCCTCGATGGCTTGCCCCCACTTCCTCTTTGCTTATTACCTCCACCTTGACCTTCAACACGCGTCCCACAGGACGAGGTAGCCAGTAACGAAGACCAGGCCCGGTTACCTGCCTGAATTTACCGAACGTAAGCTCCACTGCCTTTTCCTCAGGGTTTACCACATAGAACCCCGTGCAGGCGTACAGCACCAGCACTCCCGCTATGCCAAGAAAAACATGGGAGAACTTGAAAGTATAACCACCGGAGCCATTTGGAAGCCCGCCCAGGGCCGCCCGGAGCCCCTCGAAGAAACCGCAGATCTGTGAGTCTACGAACTTCTTGCTGCTCTTGGAGTTGTCAAAACCCTCTCCGCCGCCTCCCCAGGGGTCGCTGGTGTCGCTCATACAGACCCTAAAACCGCACTACGAAACATGGCAGGAGTCTATAGCAGAATGGGCGCCATATCAACACAAAATACTGGAAAGGTCCATACAAAAATGCTTGCGCGTGCGAATCCATGTTTGTCATTGTTCCGTAAAAATGTTGGTGATTACGCCGAAGTGGAATCTGCTGACACATATGTGCGATAGTTTCCAATTTTGCACTGGCAAAACACTCTTCCAATGGCACATCCCCGCCACATTGGTCTTAATCTTGCT
>JBQEQW010000057.1:0-14703 GCA_052043535.1 Anaplasma sp. | reverse complement strand
ATGAGATATCTAGAGCTTTGGATGACGCTACCAGCGGTAAAATTGCATTTGGTTTACATCACCTGACAGTTTTGTGTATCGAAAAGACCCCAAAAAATTTAGAAAATGCACTTTCTCTGGTGGAAGCTGAGCTTGCGAACTGTGGGGTGTATCCCGTTAGAGAAAAGGTAAATTTGGAGCCCGCTTTCTGGGCGCAACTTCCGGGCAACTTTTCGTATGTAGTGCGCAAGGCTGTGATCAGTACGCTAAACATGGCCGGTTTTGCCTCGCAGCACAACTATCCGATTGGGAAAAAATTCGGCAATCACTGGGGAGAAGCGGTTACCGTTTTTGACACCACTTCCGGCACCCCGTTTTTCTTTAGCTTCCACATACGTGATGTCGGTCACACCGCGATAATAGGCCCTACCGGAGGTGGTAAGACTGTGTTGATGAATTTTCTGTGCGTTCAAGCCATGAAGTTCTCTCCCAGGATGTTCTTTTTTGATAAGGACCATGGCGCGGAGGTCTTCATACGAGCGCTAAATGGTGTTTATTCTACCGTGGAGCCCAGGGGCGACACCGGATTGAATCCGTTGCACCTGGAGGATACATCCGAGAACAGGACTTTCCTGATGGAGTGGCTGAAAGTGTTGGCCACTACGCTCTCAAGCAACCTTACCCCGGACGATATACTGCGCATAGAAAGCGCCATTGAGGGGAATTTTAAGCTCAAGAAGGAAGATAGAATGCTACGCAATCTGGTCCCATTTTTGGGAATCGGAGGCGCTGGTACCTTGGCGGGGCGCATGATGATGTGGCACTCTGAAGGTTCACACGCGGCGCTTTTTGATAACGAAGAAGACATGTTGGATTTCACGAGATCCAGGGTCTTTGGATTTGAAATGGGGAATTTGCTGAAGGATCCTGCGGCTCTGGCTCCGACGCTTCTGTATCTGTTCCACAAAATTAGTATTTCGCTGGACGGTACTCCGTCCATAATCATTTTGGATGAGGCTTGGGCACTGATAGACAACCCAGTTTTCGCGCCCAGGATTAAGGACTGGTTAAAGGTACTAAGAAAGCTCAACACTTTTGTGATATTCGCTACGCAAAGTGTTGAAGATGCAAGTAAAAGCCAGATTAGTGACACACTTGTACAGCAAACTGCAACACAAATCTTTTTACCCAACCTTAAGGCCACTAGTGCATACAGGGATGTGTTTATGCTCACTGAGCGGGAGTACTCCCTGATAAAGTACACGGATCCTGGAAGTAGGTTCTTCTTGGTAAAACAGGGCGTGAGCGCGGTGGTTGCCAGGATAGATCTCAGGGGTCTGGAGGACACGATTAATGTCCTGTCGGGAAGAGCGGAGACTGTTGCGATGCTGTGCGAGCTCATCGAAGAAGTTGGACGCGATCCGGACGTGTGGTTGCCGATTTTCTGTCAGAGGGTGAAGAATGTGTAGGATATTTGGGGTATCATTGCTCATTGTCTTACTAACTGCGCTGCCGTTTTCCTCGTCTTACGCTGCGGCGGGAGGAGAGGTAATAGAGGATGCAGCCGAAGCCCAGGATTCAGATGATAAACTGCTCCACTACAGATATGCAGAAGCGACCAATCCGCGTTGTGGTGCTTCAAAGACAGTAGCCCGCAATGCTGCCATAGCCATAGGTCCTGCTATAGGAACCGCCATGATTGGTGCTGCCCTTGTAAAGATTCCGCTCAAAGTCACCACGGGGATTGGCTTGGCGATGATAGCCGGCAGCTTAGCAGTTATCGCTGGGGCCGTGGGTGCGTCCTCTGCATACTTTGTATGCAACTGGAGCTTCGTACGGCATCCGGTACTGCGCTTTGACAATTACGACAGCGCAGATGTATCGGCTATGAACCAGCAGAGTGGGGGCAACAGCGCCGAAGCAGGTAAATACAAAGAATGCGACGAACCATTCACGACTAGTAATGATGTAAAGAGCAAGTGGCAACAAAGTAGTGGCGCTGGCACCACTGTAGACAACAACAGTTGCTCTAGAGAATTTATAGACTTAAACAGCTACTTCGCATGCATCGCGCCGGACAAGAGCATTGACGAAGCAAAAAAGCTGGAGCCTGTGTGCAAGAAGAGGAAGTTTAAAAAGACGGATGGCTATGCGTGGCCCAAGAATCGGGTTTCCAGCTCTCGCTATATAGAAGTTTGTTACCGTCTCCCTCTCGGTACTCTGTTCAAGGCTGCGTACCGGGCACTGAAGTATTCGACCTACAAGGACAGCTACACTGAAATTCTCAGGAAGGGTGCCTATCCCCGCGAATCCACGTATGGTGATGTGACCATGCACAGGACGAAGTTGTCAATCTCCGGTGCCGGTGACGATAAGCCGGGTGACGGATACGTAGTGTGTGAAGCGCTAACAGCAGGGCAGTCGAAAGTGCTGCACGATGCGGAATTTCGTGCGGTTGAACGTGGCTCACAGATTTGCGTTGATGCTGTAGCTGTTGGCAGTGGAAAATTGCCTTTGATACCCAGACCCGAGATAGGATGCCACATGCGACCGGACTCTCCTCCAGTTCCCATGTGCGACAAGTCTAAGCCCAAATACAAGAGCGGTAACGGCGGTGGCGAAGGTAGCCAAATCGTTGGGTACGACAACTCCGGGTGCTATAGCTGCTACGTTCACGAGGCTTGCCAGGGGGCTGCTGCTGCGAACACCCTCTCGCCGTTTCCTGTGACCTCGGTGCTTGTCAACTGTATTGTGGGTTCACTGAGGAACATATTGAGTCCTCCCGATCCCACAAAGTGTCCGAATAGGGCGGCTACTACCAACGTAGGCACTAATCCCGGGTTTTTGAAGGTTGCTCAGGAGAAGCTGAAGAAGGCGGTGATGGCGACGTTGGTACTGGCACTGATATTATTTGCTGTAAAGGCTGCATTAGGCGGGGTGCAGAACGCGTCAGAGCTCTACATGACGGCCATCAAGTTCGCCCTGGTGGTTTATTTCACTCAGAGTAACGCGATGGCCACAGCGTACGACTATCTAATCAACCTTTCGGTTGGGATTTCTGACATAGTACTGCAAGCTGGTGGCCATGCAAACGTGTGTGACTACAAGGTCGAGGACTATAAAAACCCCGGCGGTCTGACGCATGGAGGTGGCCTGACTTACCTTCTGCCGTGGGATAGGCTCGACTGTAGGATGATGTTCTATATGGGGAGCCAGCTCAACGGAGGCACTGGAGTTGGGGTTATGTTGACCGTACTGCTGTGTGCAGCATTGCTCATACCCGCGATTCTAATTAATGCCAAGGTCATAATATGCGTTGTAGCGTTTTTTGCGGTACTGATGCTGATATTCACGGTCATATGGGCTGTATACGTGTTTTTGTTATCGCTTATTGCGCTTACGATTTTGACGATAATATCTCCTCTCATGATACCTATGTGCCTCTTCCAGGTGACAAAAGGCTTTTTCGATGGTTGGACAAAGCAGTTGATGGTGTACTCCCTGTACCCAGTCATTTTGTTCGCATTTTTGTCTCTGATGTTCACTGTGTTTGACCAACTGTACTTCGGGACGCTGGAGTTTGAGAGGGACACGTATGAAGTCTCCTCTATGGATGGAAAGGTGAAGAGAAACAAGATAGGCTTTAAGCTGAAAAACCCTGACGCGTGTGATAAGCCGGAGATGGATGACAACTTGGCTTGTATGTTCAGTACAGTGCAGTTCCACAGCAAGCCTCTGGTCCTTGGTTTGTCGGTTACTAGCCCAGAGTTCAAGGGCACTACGGCCAGGATCTGGACCAAGCTTGGAGTGTTTGCCCTGGTAGGCTTCCTGTTTTATCACTTCTTATCCTCCATAGCCTACATAGCCGGTGAGCTTGCGGGAGACCCACGGGCAGGTGCTATTGGGTCTGGAAGCTTCAATCCTATGTCTTCGTCTGCGAAGATTATGAGTGCTGCTTCCACCGTCAGTGACAAATCATCGGGTGCACAGGGAGATCTCGGCAGTAAGGTAAGACAGGGCTTGCGAGGCGGTGGCTCCGGGGATGCTGAGGGCAAGGATGTAGCTTCGGGTGGTAGCACTACAGGAGGAGGCGCTGGTGGCGCAGGCGGCGTAGGTGGGGGTGCTGGATGATAAACAGTTTTTCGTGGAGGTGCGTTATCGCAGTTTAGCGCTATTAGCGGTTCTGTGGCTTTGCTGCGCTGTGAGAAAACGTGTTTGTCTTTAAAGAGGAGTTGGGGAGCGTTGTCGTGCTGAGGATAGTCCCGGTAGTGGTTTTGGTGCTTCTGTCAGGGTGTGGCTACCATGGCTGCATATCCCAGCAGGACGTCATGAATGACAAAATACGGAGCGTGGTCTACACGGATCCGAAGCGGCAAGGTGATGGTTCGAGGTTGCATTGGGTGAAGGTAGATTTACCCATGAAGGATAAAAACATCAACCTAAAAGTCGAACATTATGGCATCAACTTCTGTAGTGGTGCCGAAGTTCGTGAGGTGAAGCTAGAAGCATCGCTCGGGGAAGAAATCGTTCAAGGGAAGCCGAAGAAATTTACTGTGGACTTCCCCGTGCCAATAATGCCGGGTGAGACGATACAGTTTTCTC
The DNA here is from genome assembly GCA_052043535.1 of Anaplasma sp. Classification (GTDB taxonomy): domain Bacteria; phylum Pseudomonadota; class Alphaproteobacteria; order Rickettsiales; family Anaplasmataceae; genus Anaplasma. The sequence goes on along the minus strand of JBQEQW010000057.1, from coordinate 10,122 downwards.
TTGTTCCGGTGCGGAAATTTACAGTCACCAACGACATATGTAGGAACCAAGACGAAGATATCTACGTTGTTAACGTCGAAGATTGCATTAACAATCTCATAGGCCAGGAGCGCTTCATAAACTTTAGCCACAAGCTAGAAGAGAAGCAGGGGTTCATGAATGCATGGTATGAGGTTTCCAAGGACAATCCCGCTCCGCCGTTTGTGTCAGGGTTCTATCCCCACATCATTCCCGGAAACGTATCGGAAGAAGAACTCAAGAAGCGATTTGTTAATAGCGAAGCAACAACAAATACAAATAGTGATGAGGATGGTACGTACAAGTATCTATGCTACAACGACTATGATATCGCTGCGGAAGTACAGAAGCAGAAGAATGTTAATTCGCCGGTTCAGGGCGGAAACCTGAGTTACACTACCTGGGGGTTGAAGAAATGCGTGATCAAATGCCAACCCTTTGGCGAGTATGGTCATCGTCCGGGGAGTACCGGAGTGGCGCCCAGCTGTCGGCGTGTATGTCAAAAAGTTGACGGAGAGGGGGGCGGAGGAAATGCGGGCGTCGTTGAGGAGGTTATCGACCGCAGTAAGCTAAACAGTTTGGAGAAGCAAGTGCTGTTAGCGCGGGCAAAATACCAAGACCGGATGGATGAATTTGCGGTCAATGTGGGCTGTGGCGTATTGCGAATGGGGGAGAGTTCACAACATAATAGGACAAGTCCCAGAGATACGCCCACCAGAGCGTCCAAGGGTCACGCCTACCACCTCGTCTCCTACGGTGCGAGCCCCAACACAGGGGTTTTGGGCACGAAAGTTCTGCCGTTTGTTAAAGTTGTGACTCCGGAGATTAAAGTTGTGATTCCGGAGAATGGGAGTATAGCAACACTCCGGCAAAATGCCAGCGCAGCCGCGAATACAGCCGCGTCAGCCGAAGCTAATGAGCCTGACGCCACTATGGTGACACTGGAGGAGGCAAAGAAGGCACTTCCAGATGTGGATGAGTACCTGAAGTTGGATCAGAATTACGAGCTTAAAGGGCAAAATGGCACCGGCGTAAGTAAGATCGAATTGCAATTGGAACCAAAAAGTACTACGAGCTCTTCCAGCAGTACAAGCGGAGGGTTTTTTGTGGTGGGGAGCTACAAGATTAGTGTTCGTAAGGACTGCGGCCCACACATGGAGAAAAGCCTGTACTACACCTTCTCCGAAGGCTACCCGGACTACGACCCCGGAGCCGCCAACACACACGTAATAGAGTTTTTGAAAAGTGATACCACCGTGATACCAAGTAGTCACAGCAATGGCGGGGACTTGTATTATGGGGTGCGGGACAATGGGGACGGGTATGACAACAACACAGGATTTTTTGAGATCCAAGCCACAGCACCCAGGAAGCCTCCTAGGGTGATCTCCCATGTTGTGACGTGGGTGGAAGAAAGAGTGCGCACGGCTTTGTATGGTACCAACAAGTCCAACAGTGTGGTGGCAAACATGTACGGACACATTAGCCGGAGAGGTGCGTTTATAAACTTGGTAAACGCGCTACTGATTCTGTACATTCTCATCAACTCTTTGTACTTCTTCCTCGGATTTTCTAAGGCGTCGATATTCCAGCTTTTCTGCATTTTTGCGAAGATCATTACCGTTATGTACGTAATACGCCCTGATAGTTGGACGTTTTTTAATGATCACCTATTCAATTTGTTTATCAATGCTCCTAAGGATCTCATCAACATCATGACCGGTGATACGGGTGCGGCCGGAGATTTTGGATTCATGGATGGAATATTGTTCAGGTTTACTGTCTCGCAAACTTGGTTACAGATTTTGGCGCTGATATTTGCCGGCCCCATAGGATGGATCTCGGTTGCATTGATTTTTTGGGGGCTGTTTGTCCTCGTGCAGTGCCTGTTTAGCGCAGTGGTGATATACTTGGTATCCATGATGTTGATCGCGCTTCTGCTGAGCATAGCGCCATTCTTTTTGATATGTATTTTGTTTGTTCGTACCAAGGCCATATTTGATGCTTGGATCAAAGTACTGCTACAGACCGCCATGCAGCCGGTTGTGGTATTCTCCTGCATAGCGCTTCTGGTACAGGCAATCAATAACGTGATATACGCAATGCTCAACTTCCAAGTGTGTGATTCCTGCGTACTTTCTATAAGTCTGAAGATCGTCGATTTGTGTGTACTATACTTCCTTGTGCCCATGGGCATAGTACCTGCTGCGCCTGTGAATGATGTTGTGAGGGAGCTGTACAATACTGGGGATGCTATCTTGATTGGTCTACCAGGGCCGTTTTTTAACATTCTAATATTCATTGCTATAGCGCATGCTGCCAGGGACTTTGTGATAAGTAGTGGTGAAATGTGTAGTATTATGTTTGGTGCATTTACTAACCTGTCTGATGTCGGTAGTGGTGCTGCCCAGTCCCTGTTGAGTATTGTCGGTATGGACAGGGCCACAGGGCAGATGGCAGACCATCAAGAACGTCAGGCCGAACTCCACGGCAGGGGGGCTGGTGCGGGACGAGAAGAGGGCGCCCTGTCGAGAGCCATACCCGGCGAGCGTTCGGAGAGTCCAGCTGCGCAGCGGAGACCTGTTTTCGTCCCTCAGGATCCGCCTTCGAGCTTTGGTGGAGGCGGCAGTAGAGGAGGTACCTCATAGATGTCACCTCAGCTGGCACTCACTTTGTTACTGATGCTACTGGTTTCAGGATGCGGCGGTGTGTGTTTGGAGCCTGGAAAGGGAATCAGCAGCAACTCTGTTGAGATAAAAGTTCCGGTGCAACCCCCAGGTGCCTCCAGAAAAAATCCGGTGACCTACTGGGTGCATTCTGGCCGCGCTGTGGAGTCTGATAAGGAACTCAAGCTTACGGTTGAAAATACTATCAGCCTGTGTCCCAAGGATGCAAGCACCGCAGCGGTTGTGAAGATGTTCCCAGAGGACCTTGTTGGGAAGCGGCCAGAGCACGAGTTTTATGATACACTGCTTGATGTCGTTAAAGGTGACCGCGTGGAGTTTTCTCCATTCCTCCATAGCTTAAGTTTGCCGTCCTGTGATAAAATTGAGCATGAAGAAAGTTTTGTCATCTACCACGGGGGAAGTGATCTCTATAAAGACAAGGATTGTAAGCAAGGCATTCCCGCAAAAGACCTTTGTTCATCCGGAGCGTATGGGGGTTCAGGGTTGCTGTACATCAAGAGCGACGGTGAGCAGAATAACAGCAGCAGCAAGTGCCAAGAAGTTCCAGCTGGATTGACTTTGCCTAGAATCGGGGGAAGCAAAGCGGAAACCCTGCGCCTTGGATTTCCCATTGGTTACATGGCGCGTTTCAAAAGGATAACCGACAACGGAAGGGAGCTTTTGGAGGCCTCTTCGAAGTATGCGGTTGCAACTGGACGCATCTATGACGCCCGCACGATTAGGACTCGGTACAGAGAGTTCACAACAGACTTCTGCAGCGAGCTGAAAACAGGTTACGTGACCAAGAAAATACAGGAGAGGACTCTGGCCGATTTCAAACGACTGGAAAGCATAGAATACTCGCTCAATGATAAAGACGAGCAAAAAACGAGGCAGCCCGCCGTGAGCCCGCCGAAGTACGAAAAATACAAGGAGATGCTGAAAGAGTACACGGAGTATGACATCAGCTGCAACTGTGGGATGATATGTAAACCCTCGGACAAAATTGATAGCGAGGAGTGCACCAGGTCCATAGTCCAAATTGTAGGAGACGAGCTCACATGTCCTACGGCGAAGCCAGCAAAAGCAGAAAGTGTTCCAAGTGAGATTGCCGATGACGAAGCGTCTATGGAAGCGGCGATGAAGCAATACCTACCGGCCTCCATGAAATTAGGGGGTAAGGGTGAGGCTGTGGAACCGAACACGTATGAACTCGCGGAAGGTGCGGCTGCAACCGTACTTCCCACGCCTAGTAGTACCGGAACTGCTTCCCAGACGGTTGACATCCGCAAGAATGGCTGCAGCACTGCTGGTTGTAAATGGATTCCGGAGTCGGCTGGTAGTAGCGGTAACACTTTCCTGAATAGCAGCCTCAAGATGTATGAAAAGTATGAAGTTCCGGAGAGTGGCAGACTCTTCCTCACGTACCTAGGAAAAAGAAATTCCGCGAATACTGCCGCAGGCACTAACAGTGCGCAGCAATCAGTAGATTACGAAATGTCCGGGTTCTACTCACTCAGGGTGCACAGGACATGCTACTCGACTGCCGGGAAGAAGCTGTACATGTACATTGGGACGACTCCTCCGGACTTTTTGCCCGGGCAAGGAGGCAGCGAAAAGGAAGTGGAGCTTGACTTGGAGCAACAAAATCCCAAGGGGTCGTTTGTCATAAACAAGAAGGGAAACGGTACTGGGAAGACGGGCAACATATACTACGGGATAGCGGTTGATGAGAAGTACGATGGCCAACTGAAGGACAACAACTACCCGGATAATTATTATTCGGTGCGTCTTTGGCTTCCCACCTGGGAACCGATCTTCTCGCAGTTTTTTGCGAAACTGCAAGGTGTCCTGATGAACGTGCTGTACGGTGTTACCTTACCAGACGATGGATATCCTTGTGATATATCAAAAGCGATCAGAGAATCTGCAGCTAAGGGTCAAGAAGGTGCCATACAGAAGATATACAAGGGCCAGACCACATCGAAGCCGTTTTGGATGGCGATACAGGCGCTGTTGACCCTATACCTGTTGTTCTCGGCGCTGGGGTATATTCTGGGTGTTATAAAGATTACGAAGTACGATCTGGCTGTCAGAGTGGCCAAGATAGCGTTTCTGGTTTCTCTGTTCTCCCCTACCAGTTGGCAGTTTTTCAACGAACACTGCTTCCAACTATTTGTCGGGGGGGTGTCCGAGATCATTACTGCGTTCAGTGGGTACTTGGATGGAGATAGCTCATTCAAGTTTTTAGATGCAACGTTAGGCATTCTCCTGACGGCGGAGCTCTGGCTTAGGCTTTTGGCCCTGCTTATCGCTGGGCCTGTGGGATGGCTGGCGTTTATCGGGGTAGTATGGGCACTCGTGTCGTTCTTTCTGGCTATGATACAGGCCATGATCATGTATCTGTTTGTCATAATTACGATTGCGTTTCTGCTGACCCTAGCCCCGATTTTCTTTGCCTTTTTGCTGTTCCAGAAGACGGCCCAGCTGTTTCAGGGTTGGCTAAAAATGTTGGTGAACTTCTCTCTGCAGCCCATTATCCTTTTTGCGTCGTTGGCCTTTCTGAACCAGCTGATACTGACGAGCCTGCATGAGGTTACGGACTTCACTGCTTGTGAGAACTGTGCTATCGGGATAAATATACCTTCCGATGACCCTGGGGTGCCCAGCAGGCCGGACATATGCCTGTTGCCTGTAATGTTGCCTATAGGTTTTTCCAACGAGCTGTCTATAGAGGATAGGCAGAGGGAAGGGCTCGCGAGAGACGACATAGGGTTCATGGGGTTGCCGTTCGGGGTCGCGGTGGTCCTGACTCTTGTGATCTGTTGTACTGCTATCAAAGAGTTCGTGAAGATCTCTGAAATTCTGGCGCACTCAATTTCTGGTAGCGTGGCAAGTGCGGCTGGAAGCGCTATGGGTGCGATGCAAAGTATGTTGAGTGTGGCCGGTCTGGATAGCGCAACGCAGCAACGTATAGCGGCGGCAAGAAATATGGTGACCCCAGGTACGGATAAGGTGCAATTTGAAGGTAGAGAAGGGGGTGCAGCTGCAGCCCAGGAAGGGGCAGAGCATGCAGAACGCGGCGAGGCCGGTGGCAGCGTGGCGCGAGCCCAAGTGCTGTCGGATTCTGATGCGGCTGCCGGGGGAAAAGGTGGTGCAGGTGGCGATGATAGAGCCCACATGGTAGGAGTGCCCGATGTACCCGTAGGAGGGGGTCCCTTCGGGGAAGATGTAGCGTCAGGTGCCGGTGACAGCGTGGCACGAGCCCAAATGCTGTCGGGTGCTGATGCGGCTGCAGGGGGAAAGAGTGGTGCCTGCGGCGATGATAGAGCCCACATGGTAGGAGTGCCTGATGTACCTGTAGGAGGTGGTCCCCTCGGGGAAGATGTAGCGTCAGGTGCCGGTGGGAGTGCGGCAGGTGGGGAGGAAGGCGAAGTTGCCGGGATGGGAGCGCCTTCCACATACGACAGTGATGAACCTGATGGGCCTCCAGCTTCAGATGAGCAGCCACATGTGGAAGACCTGCTTAGCGGCGCGGGTGACGCTGATGGCCCAGCAGGCATGGTTGGTTCGCACGAAGAAGAATGGGCGCCTGAACAGCAGGATGAACCTCGCGCTGATGAACAGGATGTGCCGGATTATAGGGATGACGTCGCACATGCCTCTGTGGATAATGTAGGTGGCGAAGTTACACCTCAGGAGGCAGTAGACCACGTCATGCCGGATGATGCGGGTGATCAGGGTATTATGTATTCTCCAGAGGGGGATACGCGTACTCATGCAAGCGTGGTGGATCACGACGTTGTATCACCTGGAACAGCGGACTCCGGCGTTTCGCGTGGTGAGCAGGAATCGCGCGGTGATGAGGAGGTTACACGCACTACAGGGGGTACTGGTGAAGTAATTGGCGATGAGATAGGAGAAGACCACTCCGGTGATTCGGATGGGCAGGGCATTGAGGAAAAGTTAAGCAAGAGCCCTGATAATGAGGGCCCCGGAGAGGTACAGGACGAGGAGTAGGCGATCATATCGGTCTGAGAAAAATGGGCGCAATTTCAAGGCTAGCTGGAAGCAGTTTTCTGAGGCTGGTATCACTGTGTGTTTTTGTCACATCTTGTGGGAGTGATGTACCGTTCCCGAGGTGTGTATCCGCGGAAAATTTCAACAGCAATACAACTGCGTCTGTATCTGCCTACTATGCACCTGGAAACATAGAGGCTTTCAAAGCCGCCGATGGCCAGTTGGGCAATGGGAGCTTGCCGGGATCGGATAAGCAGATAGTTCGCTGGACGGATACTGGGTTCATAACAGACGGTTCTGAGATAGTCGCTAACATAACTGGGGGATGGGTTCCATGGGCAAAGCACGGAGAAAAGCACAGCCCGCAAACTGCTGTAAACACGGGCATAGCAAGACCGGTTAACCCCGCAGACGAGTTCTACGACGCGGTAGTCGACACCGATAGAGTTTGCGGTCCGTACGAAGAGCGTACAAGGACCGTAGGTAACTGCAGCCTGAAGTGTAAGCACATACCGAAAACAGATGATCCAGGTAAAGGGCAGTACGGCAGGCCCTGTTGGCTCGAAAAAGGTTACGGCGCGTACCTTTTGTTTAGGAGGCCAGGGGATCCAGACCCGAATTCAGATCTCGACTTAATGGAATACCCCACATCTCCCACTACGCACTTGGGGCAGGAGGCTGCTAGTGAGGGTGGTACGGATAAATACACCTCCAGAGGGAGGATTTTTGACAGCAGCTGTCAGGAAGTCAATCCCGAAAGAGGGTGGAAAATATATGTCAAGATACTGGATAACTACTACCACGATAACGCCGGTGGTTACAGCTTAGAATTCACCCAAGGTGTAATAGGTGGGGAAGCCGTAGGGATATTTGAGACCGTAAGAAGGCTCGTGAGAGCAGAGCTAGATAAGGCAGGGAAGCAGCTATTCGAAAGGATAGTAACGTATCAGGGATTTCAAAACCTTGTCTTTGCGCTGCTGACGCTATTTTTGATAGTGTCAGCATTAGCGTACGTGCTAGGGATGGTGAAGGCCTCCCTGGGTGATGTTGTAGTTAGGGTACTGAAGATTACCTTGGTTCTACTTTTGATTTCTCCTGGTAGTTGGGATTTCTTCCACAATCATCTGCTCAAGTTGTTTACTAGTGGTGTGGACGAGATTATAGCCCTGGTGAATAGCCAAGCTGCGCAGCAAACTTACAAGCACGATGAACCCTTCCAGTTTATGGATGTCATGATACGCGACAGAATATTCTCCGCTGTCGTCTGGGAGGCTAAGGCCCGGGCACTCATCACTGCTGACTGGGTGTCCATGTTTGCGCTGCTCATAATAATAATTGCAGTGATTTTCTACGTGGTGCTGTGTCTCTACGGCTTTATTATATACCTTACGGCATTTGTTGGGATAACGTTCCTGATCGCACTTATGCCTATCTTCTTTGCAGGTATCCTTTTTGCCCGGTTCAAGGTCCTGTTTGATGGGTGGCTGACGCTGTGCATCAGCTTCTCAATGCAGGCCATATTAATGTTTACCCTTCTGGGAATGTTTGGCTCGCTCATAATGCACTACTACTATAGGCTCTTCGGATTCACTGCCTGCTACAATGAGTGGATAAGTATCAAGATATACATACTTGGGCAGAGGATTATCGATCAGCAGTACTACGAATGGACTCCCGGTCAGAAGTATGACCCGATAAAGATCGGTTGGAGCGGTGTATCCGATCGGGCGGACTTAGGTGCGGCTAGGTACTCATTCACCGGTGGTGGCGCGATAATCAAGGTTCCGCCGGAGAATGTGGATGAGGATTTCCGCTACGTTGACTACCCGTTCTTGGATCCGGATACGAAGAGTAATGCTCCTCCAGGGGGTATATTCTTGCCACCGAGTGCAGGAAAGCAGCAGCTCAAGTCTCTGGTTGCTATGACGAACTCGCTCATCTCCAGCGAGCGGAGCACGTCAACTGCCAGATTGGTTGAGAAGATCAAAAGTGAGCTCGGTACCCTCGTGAAGGATGGTGTAGTCACCAAGAGCACGCAGGACGCATTTGTCAAAGTTATTGAAGAGAGGAGAAAACAAGAGGTCGATGATGTTACAAAGAAATTCAAGGATCCCGCTTTTAAACGGCAGTTGGTCCAGGTATTGACTCATGCCCTCACCACTGGGTCCCACGGTGTGACCATAACGTCCATGAAGGATCTTGAGGAGCAGTATGACTACAACATTATCAAGAACATCAAGCAGGGCTATATAGTCATGTGGCCGGAAGTGTTCGGGCTGATCTTGGTAGCGTTTTTAGTGTGGCACATGAGAGAGTTCGTTCAGCGTGTTGCGGTCGTTCTCTCCGGTGGTAGCATGCTGTCGCGGACAGTGGCTTCTATGTACGGTGCAGGGTTTGTCAAAATGTTCGCAAAGGTCCCTGTGCTTGGCACTGTTGTTGACAAAATCGACAGAGGAATCGATGGTGTTCGTTTGATAATGCGGATGAAGATTAGGGAAGGTGCGTCTGCTATTGCCCATGCTCCAGAAAAGATGCTTGGCAGAGTGCCCATAGTTGGCGGCGTGTTGGGTGCGGTCGTGAAGGGCTCAAGGGTCGCAACAGGCGCGCTCACTTCTACGTACACCGAAGAAGACCTCTACTCAATGCGTTCCATTTCTCCGAAGTTTGATTACGCGAGAGCCTGGGTTGGGGCTCACTTAGGACATTCGCCTTTGGATGCCATGAAGTATGTAGGTGGGCATGTCCTAGGGAAGATGGCAGGTACGGAGACAGGAAGCCTATTTGAGAATATAGCTCAGGACCGCGCAGCGCTGCTTAGTAATCTGCGGACGCTCACCATCGGGGACGATAAGTACGCACCGAGTATGTATGTTCCCGCACAGAAAGAAGATGATAAAAGCCCATTTGCACGTCCTGAAATACAAGATGGTCCGCAGGATGTTGATAGCATAAGCAGCAGGCTGTTTGACGATAACGGCAATCTGCATGTTCACAAGGAGAACCTATGGGATGCAGTTGACACGATGCAAGGGTTGGGCGCACTGAGCGCGAAGACTACAGACTCTCAAGCGCGGGAAAGGATGGACGCAGATATCGGCAGGCTTAGGGATGAAATCGCGCACTTGGCCGCGAATCGACTGGATGAAGTACCAGAGCTTCGGGGCTTCTGTACTGCCCAAGGTTCTGTTGACTTTGATAAGTTGATCGAACATTCTCTCGCTAGACGGAAGGCGATGGAGCCAGAGGGCGAAGCTGGACCGGGTGACGCAGACATAGCTCAGTTCGATGAGGACATTGCCCACGCCTTCAGGCAAGACGTGGGCAATGATGTACTACAACGACACGAAGAGACCGAACCCGACATATCTGAACCTGATCCTAGCACAAGTACTGAACTTGAGGATGGAGAAGCATTCCG
>JBQEQW010000056.1:0-15065 GCA_052043535.1 Anaplasma sp. | reverse complement strand
CACGCCGGGCGCATCTATCACGCGTTCGGGGAGTCGCTTTTATCCTTTACTTCCGTGGAAGATATTGCACAAACTCCACTCCGGACAAGGCTCCATCCTCGAGATCTGTTCAGGAGAAACTTTAAGTCAGAATAATATTCCATCGCCATAGCAGCTGCAAACGGCATCCTCAACATACCATACATTCCCCTGCGCTCGAGGAAGACCATGGGCAAAAGCGCACAGAAATCGCGCCACCTGTGCCACAGGTGCATCGTGGAAATGATATCTGAACCCGCTATCCATACGAACCGGACGTGTGGGTATCGGCATTTCAAACCTCGTACCACGTCATAGCTGTAAGTGCTGCTAGCGAGCATTGCTCTCATCCGCCAGTGTCTGAAAATAACACTTTCAACCATGGACAATCTTTCGGTTGAACAGTACTTGCTTTTCGGCTTTTGCAGGTTCGCTGAAATCACCCACCAGACTTCGTCCAGCTGCAGCAATTTCTGTAACTTGTCAGCAACATGGACGTGACCTTTGTGTGGAGGGTCAAACGACCCGCCAAATACCCCTACTGTTGTCACATAGCGTCTCCTGTAACGGGTGATTAGACGATTCAAAATCATAATTAATGCGGGCGCAACATATTTATGCTACGCTGCCACGTGTGCGTTGTCTCTGCTGATAAAGTGTGCTATTCTACAGGGAATCGCGCTTGTGCGCCTTTTCAAGACAATCGACAAGCGTGGGGCTTGTTCGCTCGTCCGATTCATAACACTATCGAGGTTGTTTGATTTTAGCAGGGGTTTGTCTATGGTGTACACACAGTCCAATATCTTAACCGCTGAAGAGATTTACCAGCGGTGTCAGGTTATTAACGAGCACGTTAATAAGGAAATAGATGACTTCGCTGCCTCATGGCGGGACGACTCGAACGACATCCCCATTCAGGATGATGATAAAGCGATGCGCAAATTTCTGCACGAGAAGATCAGAGGGGCCATACGGGAAAGAATCGGTCAGAAGAAGTGCGACGCCTTGTTCAACCACATTGAAGGACAGCTAAAGACCGCCAAGGAGAAGTTCAACCTGGGCATAGCCGTATACAAGCTCTCCATGGAACATAACCCGCTCAGCTTGCTCCAAAAAATGTCCCAGAAGGATTTCCAGTCGCTACTCAAAATTATCGATTGCATGATAAAAAACGAGCCAGAGCCGCTTGAAGAGCAATATCGCCACATCGATCAGCACGAAAACGTTTATCGTCAGGAAAAGTCCTCCACTATAGAATCGTTTGCGGATAAAATAAAGGCCAGCGTGGGCGAGAGTGACGGTGTGATGGGCGCTGCCAAAGGCGCACTTAAGTTTCTGAAGGAGAAAATAAGCCCAGGCGAAAAAACCGAAAAAAGCTCAGACAAGATAATGATGGATCTCCTGTCATCACCGGTAAATGCAGTGCTAGTCTGCTTCGTCTTATGCATTATAGGGAGCGGGGGCTGGGCACCGTTCGCGGTGTCTACGCAACTCATTACGTCAGGACTAGGCTTCCTTAGGGGAAGTGTTTCAGATAGCACAGCGCCTGGGATCTACAACCCGATAGGCACCTCCGGCAATCGACTCCCTCCAAAATTGTTCACCGGAACTGAGGAAAGGCAGGAATCTGGAGAATTGTACCAAAGCTCTAAAAAGACATTCGCCGACAGGGAACAAGAGAGAAAGTGCCAGCAGAGCGGCAGTGAAGAACTTAAAGGCAGCAGCCCAGGATTTCGAGGCGCATAGCAACAACCGGCGTATCACCCCTTAGAGGGCCATGCCAACAAAGGGGGAGAGCTACCTGAGCATCCTAATCAGCAGATTTATATCGTCACAGAACCTAGCGTCGCTCTCCATAAGCTTTTCCACCTGCCTTACCGCATGTATCACGGTAGCGTGGTCCCTACCGCCAAAACTCTTGCCTATATAAGGCAAACTCTTCTGCGTAAGCTTCTTGGCCAAATACATGGCAACCTGCCGCGGCCTGGCCAGGGCACGCAGCCTCCTAGCGGAGTACATGTCCTCAAGCTTGATGCCGAAAAATTCAGCTACTTTCTTCTGAATCATACCCACAGTAACAATCTTGTGATTTGCCCGCAACAGATCGGAAAGTATCCCACTGGCAGACTCGATTGTAACATCGCTGCCAACCAAGGAAGAATGCGCCACAACCTTATTTAGCGCCCCCTCAAGCTCCCGAATGTTGGACTTTATATTCTTAGCAAGGAACTCCAAAACCTCATTGGGCACGTGCACACTCATCTTCTCTACCTTGAGCTGCAAGATGCCGAGCCTAAGCTCAAATGTGGTCTCATTGATATCCGCAACCAAACCCCAGCCTAACCGCGATTTGATCCTATCTTCAACCCCATCCAGATCACTAGGCGACCTGTCCGCAGAGATCACCAGCTGCTTGTTCTGGTCTATAAGCGCGTTAAAAGTGTGGAAGAACTCCTCCTGAGTACTATCTTTGCCGCTGATGAACTGCACATCATCAACCATTAGCACATCAACAGAGCGAAATTGCTCCTTGAACAGCATTATGTCCTTGCTCCTCAGGGCAGTGACGTATTGATACATGAACTTTTCCGCGGATAGGTACGCGATTTTTCTCTGCGTGGAAGAATTCAGAACGTACCACGCTATCGCATGCATAAGGTGCGTCTTACCCAACCCAACCCCACCGTACAGAAAGAGAGGGTTGCTCCCGGGAATAGGCGCCAAAGACTCTGCAACCCTCCTAGCTGCGGCAAACGCCAGTTCATTCGGCTTACCGACAACAAAGTTGTCAAAGGTAAATCTGGGGTCCAGCGGAGAGCTCAGATGATCGTACGTGCCCCCCACTACAACCACACTCGAAACATCAGCAGAACCCGCTACCGACGAATCGACCGCCCGCAGTTTCGTCTCTGCATCTTCGTTTACACAGACATCGACCGAGTAGACGGAATCACTCTCTTCCCGCCAATATTTTAGGATCTGCTCAAAGTAATGCACAAGTATCCACTCTTTCATGAACCTTGTGGGCACCAGAAGGATCACCTTGCCGTTTTCGTTCCCCGAATAAACTAGTGCGCTTAACCAACTGTCATATATGGCACTGCCGTAGAAATCCCGCAACTTCTTCTGAACATTACTCCACGCCGCAAGGTTGTCACGATCAAACCTTTGCTCCTCGCGAACTACGCAACACTCAGCAGCCTCGGAACCACCAGTCATACAGACAAACCACAATAATACAAATCCTTACTCCCCCACCCAAATGCTACCAAGTCACAACGAGACCCTACAGCTCCCCGCACCCCACTTGCGGCCCACCAGAAGTCACGAGAATACCAATCCCGTGCTACATGCACACACACCAAGCACTAAACCACTACACAGGCCACTGGCGACCAAAAGTAACCATCCCTTCGAAAGAAAAGTCGTCTCCCACCGAAAACTACACCTCATCCTTGACGCGACTTATATCAGGAGCGTTGGCATCCTTAATTCCCACCACATGGTACCCGGAGTCTACGTGAAGAACCTCTCCGGTAGTGCCCCTACCGAGATCACTGAGAAGATACGCCGCCGCGCCCCCAACCTCTTCAATGCTGGTATTGCGCTTCAGCGGAGAATTGTATTTATTCCACATCAGTATGTAGCGAAAATCGCTCAAGCCAGCGGAGGCGAGAGTTCGCACAGGACCGGCAGAAATCGCATTCACCCTAACTTGGTTCTGCCCCAAATCGACAGCCAAATACCTAACACTAGCCTCTAAAGCAGCCTTGCACACGCCCATGACGTTGTAGGAAGGCACAACCTTTTCCGCACCGTAGTACGAAAGAGTCAGGACACTACCACCTTCCTTCATCAACGCCTCCGCCCTGCGCGCAACGGAAGTCAGCGAGTAACAAGAAACATGCATGGACAGCAAAAAGTTGTCCAGCGAGGTATCAATATACCGGCCCTTGAGCCCATCTCTCTCCGAAAAGGCTACAGCGTGCACAACGAAGTCAATACCACCCCACTCCTTTTCAAGCGTGGAAAACATGGAGTCAATGGACTCCTCACTCGAAACATCGCACGGAAGCACCAGCCGCGCACCAACAGACTCCGCCAGGGGATCCACCCTCTTTTTCAAAGCATCAGACAAGTACGTAAGTGCTACTTCAGCCCCATGATCACAAACAACCTTAGCTATCCCCCAAGCCAAAGACCTCTCATTCGCAACCCCAATGATTACGCCCCTCTTGCCATGCATCAACCCATTGGTACGCACAGAAGACCTACCACTTTAAATATCCTCAAACAAAACGCGGGAGTGACGAGACTCGAACTCGCGACCTCAAACGTGACAGGCTTGCGCTCTAACCGACTGAGCTACACCCCCACTAGCCAAGCAGAATGCTAATGTCTTACAAATCTGTTGTCAATCACAGTTTTGCCCAACTTAGAAATTGAAGAACACGTAATATACACGCGCTTTTTTTTCTCAAAATCACGCACAAAAATGTGCTAGAATCCGCCCCTCGCAGATGCCATCGTTGCACAGCTTTAACATGTATGAAATACGGGCCCAACACACGACCTAACTTTGATCGCGCGAGCCCCAGGAAACCATTGCAATAACCAGAGCAGCGTCCACAGCAAGTACCTCTCCATTATAGCTAAGGCAGCGCACTCTCCGATAAGCCTAATGCTGGTCAAAACGGCACACCTGCCATCGCATTGCATCGGTTTTTTCCGTCGTCGGGCCGACCTCCGTTATGTAGCAACCTGGTCTAGCTTTCATCAAGCTTGCGTTTAACCAACGCACTTGCAAGCTCTGGGTTCGCCTGGCCATTGGTCTCCTTCATAACCTGCCCCATGAAGTACCCCAACAGCCTCTCCTTACCTGACTTGTACTCGGAAACCTCGTCGGGATTTTGGGCTATAATGCTTTCCACCACCGAAATCAGAGCATCCTCACTGGCGATTTGCCGCAACCCTCCCTCATTCACTATCACAGATGCAGATTTGCCAGTTCTAAACATCGATGCAAACACCTGCTTGGCTATCTTGCCGGAGATGGTACCATCAGCAATAAAATCCAGTAGCTCTATCAAGCTATCAGCGCTAACAGGAGAGGACTCAATGCCCAACCCGTGTTTGTTGAGAGCACCGAAAAGCTCACCAGTGACCCACGGCACTGCCAAACTCGTGGCGTGCTTGGCTACAACGCGTTCAAAATACGCAGATACGTCCCGATCTGACGATAAGATGTTAGCGTCGTACTCAGATAGCCCAATTTCCCTCATGTACCGATCCTTTTTTTCTGCAGGAAGCTCCGGCAGCGACGCACGAATACCATCAACAAACGCATCCGTAACCTCCACAGGCAGCAAGTCGGGGTCAGGGAAATATCGGTAGTCGCACGCCTCTTCCTTGCCTCTTATCACCTTCGTAGCCCCAGTGCCGGCGTCAAACAGCATAGTGCTTTGTTCGACCTTCCCGCCACTTTCAAGGATCTCCACTTGCCTGTGCGCCTCATATTTTATCGCCTGGGCCATGTATTTCACGGAATTGAGGTTCTTCACCTCGGACCGAACGCCTAATGCGTCATCGCCAACCTTCCGCACAGAAACATTCGCATCACACCGGAGAGAGCCATTCTCCATGTCACCGTCACAAGCACCGATGGTTCTTAGGGTCGTACGCAGCTTTTTCAGAAATTCAGCCGCCTCCTCGGGAGAGCGAAGGTCGGGCTCTGTAACAATCTCCATGAGCGCAACCCCAGCCCTATTGAAGTCTATGTATGTCTTGTCTCCCGAATGTACGCTCTTTCCAGCATCCTGTTCCAGGTGGATCCTCGCTATTTTCACCCTCTTGCCCTGGGTGGTATCAAGGACGATGTGCCCGTCAGTCGCGATGGGAAAATAAAACTGGGTGATTTGGTAGCCTGACGCAAGATCTGGGTAGAAATAATTCTTTCGATCAAAAACTGAACGCTTATGCACCGTACACGAGAGCGCCAGTGCGGTTCTGATCGCCTGTTCTACACAATAGGAATTCAACACAGGCAAAGTTCCGGGCATCGCCACATCGAACAGCGCTACCTGAGCATTGGGACTCGTGCACACGGCAGTGGACGCCCCCGAGAAAAGTTTGCTCTCGGAGACAACCTGGGCATGCACCTCAAGCCCTATCACCATCTCCCACTTGTAGGTGCTACCCTCCACCACTCCAACGGTCACACCACTCCTCCACAAAATCAACCTTTCTTCAGAAGCGCCGTCACCTCCTTAGAGGAAATGACCTTCCCGTGCACAACATAGGACTCATGATTATCATCAATTTTGGAGATCTCGTAGCAATAATTCACCATGATCCCCATCGAACTCGTCAGCCCCTTCTGAGACCTATCAGCCATCCAGTTTAGCTTCTTAACATAGGCCCCATTGCTGAGATGAAAGTGCGCCACCGGATCAAGTACTCGCTTACCCTTCTTCGCGCTGACCAGGTAGTAGGCACACAATCGCAAAAACACTCCCCTGATCTGAGGCGTGAAACTCTCATATTCGCTAACCGCACCCGCAAATGACTGTATCTCGTTCAGAGTATGAGTAACACCAAGACCCTTCAGTATATCCTCTTCATGGAGGGCCAAACCTCTAAGCCAATGCAAAAACCCTGGTATAGGAGATAGCGTCACATAGGTTTTTATGCTGTGAAATTCTTCGGACAGCTTGCTTACTACCCTCTTGATCAGGAAGTTGCCCAGGTTAATTCCGCTGAGGCCAACCTGCGTGTTGGATATAGAGTAAAAAACGGCAACTTTGGCGGTCTGCGGGTCTTTATTCGGCAGGCTACCATCCAGCAGTTCCTGCACATTGTCCGCCACTGTGTCTACGAGAGCAACCTCCACAAAAATGAGTGGTTCCCCGGGCATTTTGTAATGGAAGAATGCGAAACACCTGCGATCGGAGTCCAGCCTATTGTGCAAATCATCCCAAGAGGAAATGGCGTGCACGGCTTCGTAAAATATCAGCTTCTCCAGTAGAGACGCGGAAGAATCCCACGTTATCTGACACAGATCCAGCAGACCTACATCAAACAGCGAGGAAAGTACGCTCTTCAGATCTCGCTCAAGCGCAAAAAAATCCTCCCCCATCCCGTTGAAGGCAATCACATCCGCTCTCATGTCTACCAGGAATTTTACTCCCTCTGAAAGAGACATAAATTGCCGTAGAATCGACAGCCGAGGGGAACGCAGCACACCTATCAATTCAAACTTCAGCTTCTCTTCAAGTGCCGGATCAGCGTTGTTCATATAATCATTTATCCGGCGATCCACCTCCTCTTTTCTGGAACTGAACTGGTCATTCAGCATCCGCAGAAACTTGGCCTTACCTACGTCCGATAGATGCAGGTACAAGTTCCCCAACGATATGGTGTTGCGCCTAGCTGTGACCTCGCCACCCTTTGGGCCGACGCATTCGTGCATCATCCCCAAAAGTTTATCCACATCCTGAGCCCTTGCGAGGTCACTGCCTATATTGCCGATCCATGACATGATGACATCGGTCACCTCGCCAACGACCCTGGCCACACTGCTAAGAGTCCTGAACTTTATCTTAAGTAGCGAGCTTTCCACACAAACAAGAGTGGCTGATAGAACCTCGCAGTTTATAACATTTATACGGCTTCGTCTACCCTTAATTGCCCGTTCCTAGGGTCTTCCACTGCTGTTCACGCAAAATACACTATAACAAAAACTTGAACTCAGCATATTACGAGATTAAGATTACTGGCGCTTCTCTTCAGTATATGGTTTTGTTGTTATGTCCTCAGTTGGTGTTAATAAGGTGATTTTGATCGGGCATCTGGGAAAGGATCCGGATGTGCGGATGATGCAGAACGGCAAGGAGATGGCAAGTTTCTCACTGGCAACTTCCGAGAGCTGGTTGGACAAGACGTCCGGGAGTCGCACTGAAAAGACTGAGTGGCACAACGTTGTTGTGTTCAGCGAGGGGCTGGTTCGTATAGTAAAGACCTGCACGCGCAAGGGGAGCAAGGTCTACATCGAGGGCTCCTTGCGCACTCGTAAATGGGCTGACCAGAGCGGGAATGACCGATACACCACGGAGGTCGTGCTGCAGGGGTTTAACGCCTCGCTCTGCCTACTGGATGCCAAAGGCGGTGCAGCAGGTAGTGCCCCAGTGATGCCGGATGCTCCGGGGGGCCATGAGGGAGCCGAGATAGGTGCTTCCATTGACGGGTGCGACGAAGTTGGCTTTGTCGACGCCGATATGGACGAGATACCTTTCTAGGCAGCTGTACCAGTGCCAGAACTAGTGTAGCGGTGGTGGCTCACCCGGGAAAGTCCCTCTCCGGCGTGTCGTGTCATGGGCGTTGGTGTCCTGCACCGGCGCCGCTGGTGGGATTGTTGACCTTGCCCACTAGGCCGCAGCCTGGCTTGCCCGCAGTTTCGTCGCGTACCCAGAATGACGAAAGTTTATAACACCCATCCTCGGTAGTTGTGACGAAAAATGCCACCGCCATAGCAACAATCACGGCGCACAACGTTAGGAAGAAAGCAGGTGCAGTGCCTGCGCTGAAACCCGTCACGTGGGAAAACCATAAACAAATAGCCGGGGACAGGGCCCCAATTAAGTACCCACCACTGTAAGCCACGGAAAAACACGTCTGCCGCGCACCTACCGGGAAGATCAAGGCAATGAATGACCCGTACCACCCTAGGTATATACCGGAAAGGGCGGAGAACAATATGCGCGCAATTGCATATTCTTGTTCTATGAAGTAAACCACAGGGTACAGAGAAACGATAATCAACAGCAAGGATGCCAAAAAGTAGCGCCTACGCTTTGCAAAATCGGAGATATAAAGGTTCGAGCATGCAAAGACCAGCATCACAAACATCGAAAATACATACTCCGGATAGCTGGCCCTACGCCCTAAATCCATATACACTGTGGCCAAGTAGAAAAACCCTGCCGAAAGGGATGCCATGACAAGAACCAAAGCCACAGAGCCGATGTTTTGGATAAGAGACTTTGCAATGTTTTCGCGGTACCCCAACGATTTGTATGCCATATACTCGCAGCTCTCGTGAATTAGGGAACGCAAATAAGGAAGCGGCAACCCTATGGCAACCGCAACTACAAATGGAATTCTCCACCCCCATTCATGCATCTGCTGTCCCGTCAGGAACGTCTCACAGACCTTCACCACAAACGTGCCCAGCAGCAATCCTACGACGCAAAAGGTTATTCTCAAAACCCAGACTACGCGCACACTCTTTCTTTCAACACTCTCGACCATAAGTACGACGCCACCTACCTCAGCCCCGTAGCCCAGACCCTGAACAACCCGAAGTAAAGTCAATACCAGAGGCGAAAAAACACCCCACGTGACCGGAGTAGGCAGAAGGGACATACATAGGACAGAACCCACCAAAAGTGTAGCGGAAATGTTTAGGGCAATCTTCCGCCCCTTCCTGTCACCCAAATATCCAAAAAGAACCGCGCCAAAGGGCCTGGCCGCAAAGGCAGATGCAAAAACCAAGAATCCAAGCAGTGAAGAGACATATGTGCCATCACCCTGCACAAAAAAGGCATCCTGCGCGAAAAACACCTTGCTGATTGTTGAGTTCAAAATCCCGTAGATGATGAAATCGTAGTGCTCAATGGCATTACAAAACAGTACAGCGAACGCAACCCCGTTCAGACCGAAAAGTCTCTTCCATAGCCGATACACAGGCACCCATGATGGCCGAAGTTTCAGTGTACCACACTACAAGAGTACACTCAAGCACGTATTTAAATCTTAGTAAAAAATAATGTGCGACGACACCACCCGAACACGGCCAGCTTGTTTCTATAACAGGCTACAGCAGAGGCTTGCATGCCGCCTGCACAACACTCGCCTCAGAATGTAGAATGCGCTCGCGAATTCTCGATAAGAGCTCATACTCCGAAAATCTTGAAAAGTCCTCGCGCGGAGAAAATGGAGTCATGCTCTCAGCGTACCGCAGCAAAAGGTCTCGAAAACCCTGTTTCGCAATATCGACGATGAGTGCAAAGTCCTTGATTTCGGTCACCTCAACCTTTTCAGGAGCGATTTTCCAATACGCAAAAGATATTTCGTTCACACCAGTGTTCTCTGAAACGCATATGGCATCCACCACGGGCCTGGATGCAAATCCGTAACGCACATTAACCTGGGAAGGTACCGGACCAACCTTGTAGCACACAACCATGATACCGCCACTCTTGAGGTACTCCACCCTGTCACACTTCGCAACTACCTGCATGTCGCTGTTCACATCCCACACAAAACTTACATTCGTCTCCACACGGGCAACCATGGACCGTCTCTTGTTGTCAAGCTCAAAAAAGTTTGAGGCCATTTTCTCAAACTTTGGCCACCACATAACCTCCGCGTACGGATGTTCTGCGGAGATTGCATGGAATTCGCGCCTCGCTATCTCAAATAAAAGGTCGTGACTCCCCTCATCCACGACACATTTGAGATACGCACGCAGTACCTTGTACACAACTTCATTAAAGTTCTTCATAAGCTGCTCAGTATCTACTTGTTTTACAGGATATATCCCCAAAACGTAACGCGAGTAAAATGCGTATGGATTGTTCACCAAGGTCTCCACCGCCTTGACGGTCAGTAACGACATGGCCTTCTTCCTGACTTCCAATCCGGGGTTCGGCGCAGGCACATCAGGAGCCTCAACCGCGGTACTTTCGACGTCGTCACAGGCTTCAGCACAAGATGCAGAGCTGCGTAAAAGCATACCCAGATATCTTACCCACACCGGATCCGCAGTGGCCACACCGCAAGTTTTCGTAGACCGCGTCACGTAGAGCTTTTTCGCGTAGAAGAAGCTATATAGGATGTACAGCAAACGCCCATAATTCTCCTCAAGAGAGGGTAGACCAAGCTTCGCGCGTGTCCAACTATTTAGCAACGTGCTACTAGGCAAGGCAAATTCGCTCTCAGTGAACCCTGAAAGTATGACAACGTCCCTGCTCGCAAGGTTCACGGATGACAGCAAGTTGCGTTCTATAGAGAAAAAACTATTTACCAGCACCGCGCATAAGTCCCTATATTTACGGAGGGAAAACACTTTTACCCCCATACAGTGGCTATCAAACACGGAGAAGTACTCTCGCATCCTTTCCCATGCCCGTCTATGCACTGTTCCGCGGTCTACACTTTCACCAGTCAGCACCTTCAGACATTGAAGGTGGGCGGCAGATATTTCGCTGACCGTGTGGCCATCGCGAATCGCAACTAAAGGCGCTATTATCTCAGTGATTTTGGTCCAAAATGCTTCCAATTGCCTAAAATTCTCCTGGACGACCTTGCCTATTGCCTCAAAACCTGTAACGGAATGCTCCCTAATCACCTCCACCTCTAACGCGGAGAGCAGTGCCCTGTATTCGCCTATACCGTATCCAAACCCAGCCAACGGGTGCTTTAACATATGTAACAGCTGCACCGAATTGCCGGACGAAAGGGCCACTTCCACCACGCAGAGTACCAATGTCGATATCGCCTTATCATAGTCAAAAAGTGCCTTCCGTGAGTGCTCTAAGCACAGCAGTGACCTTGTCCTATAAGCAAGGGAGTTGCGACTTACAAATGCAACACACCGCCCGCTTGGCGAATCCATTGCGCTGACATTCCGGCAGATGTTTTCCGGTACATCCACGTCCGGATCACCGCAAGATTGCAAAATTTCTGCAACCTTAGCCGCTTCTTCGGCTTCTGACTCACATGTGATTAGTTCAATACTGTCGCTGTCACGTAAACTGCCATGTTGCGCTAAATGGCAGCCAAGCTCAAGGTTAAATAGCCGCTCAACAGCCGGATTGGGCCTCGCGCCGCCTAATTGCTGAACTTCCCTTCTATCGACCCCTAGATCCCGTAGCAAGCACATGAGAAAGTACTGGTAGTGTCGGCCATCGAGCGCTCTCCATTCATGCTCAGGAAGAGACAAGTCAATGTACGGAAGCACAATTTTAATGTCCGGCAAGGTGCACGTCAGGGATTTTAGAAATCTCACAAACAGCTTGCCGAATGCGACACCGGCGAAAATCACCCTCTTGCCCGGCAACCCGAGACTTTGCACAAAAGCATCCGTATCGTGACAAGCGTGAGCTGCACCCATATCGCTGAGCGTCCTCCTCCACCATTGGACCAAATCGTACAGAAAGTGGGACGCTCTGCGGCAACACTCGGAAGAGAATTCATCGTCTTTGAGCGCGAGTAGTTTTGCCGGTTCCACGCAGCAGACGTGCATCTCGTTGAGGGATGTGAGTAGCTCTTGGGCCATATGAGCGGGATAGTAAAACCCGTGGTTCATGCCCCATTCCTCAATAAATTGCACCAATAGCAGAAGTTGTGCTTCAGCCGTCAGCAAAGAACTATGAGCGTTTATAAATACGCCTCCACCGATCTCGGCAAATGCTAGGACATCGACACCATGCATACACCCCAACTTTAACATTTCCTCGCACAACAAATGCACTTCCTCCGCATCCGGAACAATGATGATGTTCGCTCGCTGGGCAATTGCATACTGCGCAACTACCCCCAAAAATGATTCACTACAGTGGATGGTAAATACCTCCACCCCGCCACGTCCAAATGCCACAAAAACCCAAAACTTATTGTAATGCGAAACGCATATTACGTGACAACGTGTCCGTGTACAACTCTTAAAGGCCGTAAGCTGCGCAGGGCACATGCGCTTACCAGGCTATCGGGGCCACGCTGAGCATGGGAGCGATCCTTCCTATTATTCTGCCAACAACCGGGGCGGCAACTATACCGTTGGTAACCCCACTGCCTTTGGGCTCATCTATGATCACCATAATTGCGTATTTAGGGTCTGTCGTCGGGAAGATTCCCAAGAATGAAGCCAGGTTAGCGTCTTTCTTGTATTTACCATCCACCACCTTCTTCGCAGACCCAGTTTTGCCGCCTACAGAGTATCCTTTCACTTCCGCCCCCTTGCCGGTGCCGTTTTCGACTGTAAACCTCAACAGCCTCCTTATCTCCTCCGACGTTCTGCTGCTAACCACCCGTCTGCTCTCAGTTTTTTTGCCCAGAAGGAGCGTAGCTTTGTGCATTATTCCATAATTCACTATCCCTGCTGCGGCTTGTACAACGTGGACAGGAGTGACTGCAATGCCGTACCCATATGATGCGGTGACTGCGGTACTCCCTGGCCACCCCCTGGGAAAAATCGGAGACCCAGTTTCAGGAATTTCCAGATTTAGACTGGATAGCAGTGCCATCTTCTCAAAGTACTCCAACTGCACGTCTTTCCCGAGATCTGTGGCGATTTTGGCCATGCCTATGTTCGAGGATCGGACAAAAATCTCCCGAACACTCAACATGGAACGGGGTGCCTTGCACATATCGGTGATCTGGTACTGCCCTATGGTAAATGGTTTGGAGACGTCATAGCTGTCTTCAATAGAAATTTTACCCGAGTCCAGGGCACCCGCTAAGGTGAACAACTTGAATACAGAACCCATCTCGTACACACCCAGAGCGGCACGATTGAATCTCTGGTGACTATCGGCCTTGGAGCGGCTGTTGAGGTCAAAATCTGGAATGCTAACCAGGGCAAGTATTTCACCGTTCCTCACATCCATAACAACCACAGCACCTGCAGATGCCTCGTGCTTGTCCATCTGGTACAACACTTCCTCTCTCACGACATTCTGCACTCTAACGTCAACGGAGAGCCTGACGTTACTCATGGTTCCGAAGCTGTCTGCGGCGCACCTTTCTATACCCGTAATACCCTTGCCATCTAGGTCCACATAGCCCAACACATGTGCAAATAGCTCTCCATGAGGGTACACGCGTTTGGTCTCCCCGGTAAAACCCAGACCCTTCAGTCCCAACGCCCGGATTGCGATTTCCTCCTCAGGTGCGACATCGCGTTTAATCCAAACAAATTTCTTCCGGGACGTAAGCAATTTGCGCACATGCTCCTCGTTGTGACCAAGTGTAGCAGACAGCCTTTCTGCAGCAGATTCGGGGTGATCTATCCTAGTCGCATCTGCAAAAAGAGATACGATAGGCACGTCCGTGGCTAGTATCTCGTCGTTGCGATCCAATATCATAAATCTGTGACTAGCCTCAGGGCTTTTTTTGCCGGTGGTGACCTTAGCCTCCACGGGCGCCACCACCGTGAGCATGACCAGGCGGTACACTATAATAACAAAAAAGATCAAAAACGGCATGGCAGCCCACATTAGGCGCCTTCTACTCCTGTGCAGGTGTGCATTTCTCAACTTAAAGCACTCTAGGATTTCCTCTACTCTGTCCATACAGAAATCCCTGGAATCAAACCCTCACGCAGGTATAGACACCACGTTCAATATCATCAACTAATTTCAGCTCAATGAAAACGCTGCGGTGCACCTAACAACCGGAATTTCTGGCGCGGAATACGTCCTCCATGTACCAAGGGTGCGTATCAAAATGAATTGATGTGTACCGTCAAAAAAAATAAACTCGGTGGTTATCTTAGTGGACGACACAATGCAATTCCCCAAGACTAGACTCAGGCGCATGCGCTCTCGTCCCTGGATTCGCAATATGGTGCGAGAAACTACCCTGCGTGCGGGCAATCTTGTGCTGCCTATATTCGTCCACGAGCATGACGAAGAAAGCGTTCCGGTAAAGGGCCTGGAGTGTATGAAGTACGTGTCAATTTCGGGCGCCACGGATCTTACGTGCAGAGCATTTGAGGTGGGAATTAATGCTGTCATCTTGTTTCCATCGGTATGCAAGAAGTCAGCCGACGCTGAAGAGGCCTATGACCCGAACAATTTGGTATGTAAGGCAATACGCAGCATCAAAAGCACAGTGCCGGAAATTGGGGTGATGGCTGATGTTGCTCTTGACCCGTACACGCTTTCTGGCCACGATGGGATAGTAATAGATGGTCGGGTGGATAATGACGCAACAATCCTCGTTCTCTGCAAACAGGCCGCAGTGCTTGCTGCTGCTGGGTGTGATAT
>JBQEQW010000055.1:0-9751 GCA_052043535.1 Anaplasma sp. | reverse complement strand
CAACTGACTAGTGCTGAGAAAGCCGTTGTGGTGGACCTGCTACCTATGCTGCGGCCACTGCATCGAATGTGAGCCATAAGATTTGTGGGACTGGAAGCGGTAGCGACGCCGACGGTAAGGCCACAGCTTCAACTCGTTGCAGGAGCGGTGCTCCTGCACCTACGGGCAGCGCCGACAACGAGGCGGGGCTTGGTATTGGTAGTGAGGACGTCGCTGCCGCCACCGTCACCGCCGCCAACAAGGCAAAGGCACTGACTAAGGACATGTATGACACTCTCGTGAAGGCCTTTGAGGCGAATGATGCTAGTACTGCCGGCGCCAGCTCTACGTCAGCCTACCCTTAGGTACAAGACTCGAAAAAACGGACCAAAGGCTGGCAGCGACCCTCTCTCCCGTGTCTTAAGACAAAGTACCACAAGCGCTAGGAGGCTTAACTTCCGGGTTCGGAATGTTACCGGGTGTTTCACTCCCGCCATAACCACCAGCCAAACGTCCATAACAAAGTTAGTAGGAAAGATTAAAGTAAAGATAGCACAGTCTTGCCACTACACGCATCACAACAAATGAACAAACCAATCGGGCTATTAGTACCGGTCAGCTACATGCGTTACCACACTTACACCTCCGGCCTATCAACGTGATGGTCTCTCACGGCCCTAATGGGGAAATCTAATCTTGAGGGGGGTTTCTCGCTTAGATGCTTTCAGCAATTATCCCGTCCGCACTTAGCTACCCAGCTATGCTGTTGGCACAACAACTGGTACACCAGAGGTGCGTCCAACTCGGTCCTCTCGTACTAGAGTCAGATCCTCTCAAATTTCCAACGCCCACGGAAGATAGAAACCGAACTGTCTCACGACGTTCTAAACCCAACTCACGTATCACTTTAATCGGCGAACAGCCGAACCCTTGGGACCTGCTTCAGCCCCAGGATGTGATGAGTCGACATCGAGGTGCCAAACGGTGTCGTCGATATGAACTCTTGGACACCATAAGCCTGTTATCCCCGGCGTACCTTTTATCCGTTGAGCGATGACCCTTCCATACGGAATCACCGGATCACTATGACCGACTTTCGTCTCTGCTCGGCCCGTCGGCCTTGCAGTCAGGCAGGCTTCTGCCATTGTGCTATCAAGCTGATTTCTGACCAGCTCTAGCCTACCATCGTACGCCTCCGTTACTCTTTAGGAGGCGACCGCCCCAGTCAAACTACCCACCATACAATGTCCTAGCCCCAGAGAAATGGAGCGTAGTTAGATGTCAAGAACACGAAGGGTGGTATCTCAAGGAGGACTCCACCGGGGCTGGCGCCCCGGTCTCAAAGTCTCCCACCTATCCTGCACATCGCATCCCAAACACCAATGTAAAGCTATAGTAAAGGTGCACGGGGTCTCTTCGTCTACCCGCGGGTACCCCGCATCAGCACGGGGAATTCAATTTCGCTGAGTCGATGTTGGAGACAGCGGGGAAATCGTTACGCCATTCGTGCGGGTCGGAACTTACCCGACAAGGAATTTCGCTACCTTAGGACCGTCAGTTTTACGGCCGCCGTTTACTGGGGCTTCAACTTGGAGCTCTCACCCTTCATATTAACCTTCCAGCACCGGGCAGGCGTCAGGCCCTATACTTCCACTTACGTGTTCGCAGAGCCCTGTGTTTTTAGTAAACAGTCGCTACCCCCTGCTCTGTGCCACCCACAGATGGTTG
Source organism: Anaplasma sp. (assembly GCA_052043535.1). Taxonomy (GTDB): domain Bacteria; phylum Pseudomonadota; class Alphaproteobacteria; order Rickettsiales; family Anaplasmataceae; genus Anaplasma. The sequence continues at coordinate 8,044 of JBQEQW010000055.1, read as the reverse complement.
CCCACCCATAGGTCACCCTTCTCCCTAAGTTACAGGTGCAATTTGCCGAGTTCCTTCAACATCGTTCTCTCAATCGCCTTAGTATACTCTACCTACCCACCGGTGTCGGTTTGCGGTACGGACTTATAAACTTAAGCGCTATTTCCTGGGACCTCTTCAAAGCACGCGTCAATCCGATAAGACACGCACCGCACAAGATCCGTCACGCTTAAAAGGTTCAGGAATATTAACCTGATTCCCATCGACTACTCCTTTACGGCCTCGCCTTAGGGGCCGACTAACCCTGCGCAGATTGACTTAACACAGGAAACCTTAGGTTTTCGGCGAGAGTGGTTTTCACACTCCTTCACGCTACTCATGTCAGCATTCTCACTTTCGATACCTCCAGCAGCCCTCACGGGCCACCTTCACAGGCTTACGAAACGCTCCGCTACCGCACCCGGCAAGCCGGGTGCCCGCGTCTTCGGCGTATGGCTTTAGCCCCGTTACATTTTCGGCGCAAGAAGACTTAACTTAGACAAGTGAGCTGTTACGCTTTCTTTAAAGGATGGCTGCTTCTAAGCCAACCTACTGGCTGTATTGGTCTTCTCACCTCCTTCCACACTTAGCCACAACTTTGGGGCCTTAGACGGCGATCTGGGCTCTTTCCCTTTCCACCACGGACTTAGCACCCGCAGTGTGTCTGCCGCAGAACCGTTAACCGGTATTCGGAGTTTGATTGGATTTGGTAAGAGGATGAGTCTCCCTAGTCCATTCAGTGCTCTACCCCCGGCAACGTATGGTACAACGCTCTACCTAAATAGATTTCGCGGAGAACCAGCTATTTCCAAGTTTGATTGGCCTTTCACCCCTAGCCACAGCTCATCCAATACTATTGCAACAGTAACAGGTTCGGTCCTCCAATGTACTTTACTACACCTTCAACCTGGCCATGGCTAGATCACTTGGTTTCGGGTCTAATCCGTCAAACTAAAACGCCCTATTCAGACTCGCTTTCGCTACGCCTACACCTAACGGCTTAAGCTCGCTCAACAGACTAACTCGCTGACCCATTATGCAAAAGGTACGCTGTCACCCGCCAGCACACCGCAGCAAGCTGCGGTGCACAAACAGGCTCCAACTGTTTGTAAGCACTCGATTTCAGGATCTATTTCACTCCCCTCACTGGGGTTCTTTTCACCTTTCCCTCACGGTACTTGTTCACTATCGGTCGCTAAGGAGTACTTAGGTTTAGAGGATGGTCCCCCTACATTCAAACAGGGTTTCACGTGCCCCGCCCTACTCAAGGATCTATGACCTTCTTACCTGTACGGGACTATCACCCCCTACGGTCACCTTTTCCAAGGCATTCCAGTTTCTAATCACAGACCACAGACCTGTTCCGCGTTCGCTCGTCACTACTAACGGAGTCTCATTTTGATTTCCTTTCCTCCGGCTACTTAGATATTTCAGTTCACCGGGTTCGTCTTGCATACCTATGGATTCAGTATGCAATGGCCAAAAAATTGGCCGGGTTTCCCCATTCGGAGATCTGCGGATCAAAACCTGTTGACAATTCCCCGCAGCTTATCGCAGCCTACCACGTCCTTCATCACCTCTCAGCGCCAAGGCATCCATCAAGTGCTCTTGCTTGTTTATTCATTCGTAGCGATACGTGCAGTGTCAAAACTGCACCATTCTATACTTTATCAGCTAATCGAATCGAGATCATTCCCAAAAAATTTACGAGAACAATCCCTACCATTGATCTTTCCACTAACTTGTCAACCATCGAGCTCGAAGCCAAAAGGCCGGCGCTCCACAGAGGTAACATTCTTAATCGAGAACACATCTGGTGTCAACACATTACTTTAATTTTCTATTGCAGGTTTTTTCTCATTCCAACCAGCCATTATACTCGGTGTTGCGGGGCAAATCTATGCAACTTTGGGTATCACACGCAACTCATCCCGCCAGGCATAAAGCTGTGTCAAAAAAGCTTGTAAGGCCCACAACGAGCATATACACTGTCCGTAAATAGCTCAACCGAGGCGTCGCTAATATATGGGTACCGTCCAAGAAGGCAGGATCCTTGTGCAGTATAAGGAGGATTTTTACATGTACTACAGGCTATACAACTCTTCTACCATGCGGGATAAGACCCCGCTTATATGTGTGCACGGCATGGGCGGAAATTGCATGTGCTTTGACTATCTAGGCAGGGCTATATCGGACTTTCCGGTGATACTTGTGGACGTTGTAGGGCGAGGCAGAAGTTCGTGGCTAAAAGATAACTCGCTCTACAACTATGATACATACTGCAACAGCATGCTGCATCTTGCAAAATATTTTGATATAAAAACATGCAATTATTTGGGAACCTCCATGGGAGGCATCATTGGAATGTTCCTGGCAGCGCGTTTCCGCGACGTGCTTGAGATAAAGAAGCTGATTTTAAATGACATCGGTCCACAAATATCGGAAAAGCCTTTGCTGGAGCTGGTGAAACTCTTTACGCAGCTACCCACGTTTGACGACAAAATACAGGCCCGGCGATATTTCGAAACTACACTGCGCAATTTCGGCATCGAAGGAGAAGATCAGTGGAACCACATTGTAGAGAACAGAATCATGGAACGAGATGGCAAGTATATTCCCACCTTGGATCCGGGTATTGGCATAGCGTTGGAGCGTGAAGTTCGTAAGATAGGGTTCTTTTTCGGCGCTTGGGACGTGTGGGAACAGTTGGAATGCGAGAGAATACTGGTACTCAAGGGAGAGTTCTCGAACATACTGACACCAGACGTTCTAAAGAGGATGCTGGAGTCCAAGCAAAACGTGGACCACATAAAGTACTATGGGGTTGGGCATGTGCCATCGCTTCTGGCAGACAGCAGGATACAGGATGTAAAGCGCTGGCTCGGCGAGAGTTGAGTTACTACCTGCATCATAATCCGATCAAAGCTGTGAAATACCTTGAAAGAAGCCGTTTTACGAGGTACTAAGTGGCACCGTTGAAGGTGTGCTATATGATGAAGGTTATCTTGTATGGGCAAGAGTAAGTGCAGTTCCGGCACTACAGATAAGCAAGTTCTTCAGTGCTACAGAGACATGCTGCTGATGCGCAGGTTCGAGGAGAAAGCGGGACAGATGTACGGTATGGGCCTCATTCGGGGGTTTTGCCACCTATACATAGGACAAGAAGCAATAGCTGTGGGGATAAAGCACGTGTTGCAAAAGGTGGACTCTGTGGTTACCAGCTACAGAGAGCACTGTTTCGTGATCGCTTCTGGAGAGGATCCCAAGAGTGTCATGGCGGAGCTCATGGGAAAGAGCACAGGGTGCTCCAAGGGCAAGGGCGGCTCCATGCATATGTTCAACACAAAGAAAAACTTCTTCGGCGGCCATGGCATAGTTGGGGCACAGGTCCCGATAGGAACCGGCATAGCCTTTGCGGCACAGTACAGAAAAACCGGGGGCATTGTGTTCACATGTCTAGGTGATGGGGCAATGAACCAGGGTCAGGTTTATGAGGCCTTCAACATGGCAGCCCTTTGGAAGCTTCCCGTCGTGTATGTATTGGAAAACAACGAGTACGCCATGGGTACGTCGGTTGCAAGGTCTTCGTCGGTAGCCGATTTATCTAGGAGGGGTGAAGGATGCGGGGTACCAGGTCGGAAAGTGGACGGCATGGACGTTCTGGCCGTGATTGAGGCGGTGGGTAGTGCTGCGGAGTTCTGTCGTAGTGGCAAGGGCCCGATTTTGCTTGAAATGCGTACTTATCGGTACCGGGGACACTCCATGTCAGACCCGGCCAAATACAGAACCAGAGAGGAAGTGGATGAGGTTCGGGAAACCCGGGACCCGCTTTGTAACTTGAAGAACTACATAACCCGTAACAACATTGCGGCAGGAAGTACGCTAGAGGACTTAGACAAGGAAATCCGTGACGTGGTCAATGCGTCGGTAGAATTTGCCCAGAGTAGCCCCGAGCCGGCCGAGGACGAGCTGTACACCGACATATTGCTCTGAGCACAGAGTCTTACTTGGGTTGGGATTAGGGTTTGTGCTGCATGTATGGTTCCCCCAGTCAGCTTTGCTAAGGGTAGAGTGAGGGGCCGGCGTTACGCGGCGTAAGTGTGTTAAATGTCCCGTCCGGTAGTGCCCTAGGTGCGCAATCATGCATAGTCACATGTTAACATCCCCAGAATTGACAGCAAAAAATTAAGCACTATTTCCTATTGAGTGGTTGCAGATTAGCACATTAGTGCTAGACTTAGCTCCGGTGTTTGTTTATCCATTGGCTTATGAAAAGGGCTTGCGTGATTTGTTGTGCCGCAGCGTTGTTGCTGTGTAGTTCTGGTGCTTCCGGTAAGCAAGAGCCGCGCTCCATAGCTGCTGATGATCACATAAAGATTATGAATTTTAATCCCCAGTCCGTGCACAGGTACACTGGGTTTTACGGTTATCAGTCCAGCATATTGTTCGAGGCCGGAGAGGTTATAGACACGGTCTCCATGGGGGATTCAACCGGGTGGCAGCTCGTGCCCAAGGGGAATAGGCTGTTCATAAAGCCTGTGGGAGACAACGCAGACACCAATGTCACCATCATCACAAACAGGCGCGTGTATTATTTCGAATTGCACGCGGAGGAGGCTTCTGGCCTCGATGACCCTAGGCTTGCGTACGAAGTTAGGTTTGTTTACCCCTCAACTAACAGCGTTGACGCAGAGCTTGCGGACTCGGGTGGCGGGGTTACTTTTCCCACATACCAGAATGACGTTCCAGATTTGAGCGATCCTGAGGTGGCGGAAAGGGGCCTAAATTTCGATTACTCCGTGTCTCACTCTAGAGGATCCGCCGCAATAGTTCCCATCCGGGTGTTTGACGATCGCAAGTTCACCTATATGCAGTTTTCCGGCATAAGCGGGGATCTGCCTTCGGTGTTTAACGTGGACTCTGAAGGGTATGAGTCTCTTGTGAATTTCCGGGTTGTGGGGGACTACGTGGTTGTGGAGCGCGTTGCTGCGGCTTTCACGTTGCGGTATGGTTCCAGTACTGCCTGCGTGTTCAACGAGAGGATGTACCGCTCGGTCTCCTCGGTGAAGAAGCGGCAGTCCAATAAGTAGGTTTCCTTTTGGGGTTTGTATGAATGGTGTGGTTGAGATTGGTGATGCTGACTTTTCTGGTAAGGTTTGTGCTGGCAGTGGCCTGGTCGTAGTCGACTTTTGGGCTCCGTGGTGCGGGCCTTGTGTGGCGTTGGGTCCACGGCTGGAGAAGCTTGCACAGAAGTATGCAAACAAGCTTAAGGTCTACAAGCTGAACGTCCAAGACAATCAAGAGACTCCCCTGAAGTACGGTGTCAGCGCGATTCCCACCTTGGTCATTTTTTCCGAGGGCAAGGAGCGGTCCAGAGTTGTGGGAGCTGATATGCAGAAGCTGGTCTCCGCAATAGATTCCAACGTCGCGCAGTAGGAAGGCCAGAACCGCAAAGCCGGCTCTACCAGGAGTCTTGGTCGGTGTAATGTTTATAGGCGGCCTTGTGGTTCTTGGGTGTGTACAATTGCAGTTTTTTGTCCCAGCCGCGTCGTGTCATTCCTTTTGCCAAAAATGGTTGCATACCCGGAGCTGGTATCTGGCTGGTAGTCTAGGCTGACTATCTACTAGAGTTTTTCGTCACCTAATGATTCAATTTTGAGCGTAATTTCCTTGATAATCCCGTGGCAATATTTATGCAGTTTTCTGCCTCGGTCGTACAGTTCCACGCTTCTGTCCAGGGAAACATCCCCACGCTCAAGCTCCTCCACAATACGTTCCAGCTCCTGCATTGCCGCCTCAAATTCGCCTTTAGTATTAATAGACATTTGCAAAATACCTGATACACTGCTGCAATCTTAGCTTTTCCGTTGGTGATGACAAGTGTCCGATGGTGCATCGTGTGTAGCAAGGGTATACAGGCCTTCCAGGAGTGTTGTGCAATCTGGTGTGAGCAGGAACCAGTTCTGGTACGTGGAGTTCCCGTCCCCTTGTTCCCAGTATCGGGACTCGCTTATGGGATGGACAGGTTCTAAAAACACGACACCGCAAGTCAGGCTCCGTTTTCCGAATAGAAAGGAAGCAACATCTTATGTGAAGACTCACGGTATTCCGTACGTCGTGTTGCAGGAGCAGGTTGCTAGGAGGAGACCTAAGTCCTACTCCGAGAATTTCTTGAGGAACAGGGGACTGTAGGCCTTTTCGTCGAGTAGCCAGTCCTATTAATCTGTTGTTAGAGGATTCTGACTTGTGTTAGGATGCCGAAGCACGTGGTTCGTGCTGGCCTGATCGTTTGGAAGTGTTGGTATGTTCCTTACCTTGATGCTGAAGGTGTTGCCTTTGTACACGACAATCCTGTTCGGATTTGTTGTAGGCAAGTTTGTGAAGCTAGAGGGTGTCGCTATCAGCAAGTTGCTGTTCTATGGGGTGGGACCCGTAGTCGTATTTTTCGGCATATGTAAGATCAAGATAACCCCAGAGTTCGTGTCATTGCCGTTCGTCACGTTTATCATTTGTTGCGTGATGTCGTTGACTGTGTATCGCGTATCGGCCCTGGTGTTTAGGGACCACACGAGAAACATGCTTGCGTTTAGTTCAGGGGGCTCTGGCATGGGCTTTTTCGGTTTGCCTGTAGCCATCGCCCTATTCGACGAGGAGACAGTATCTGTATACTTGATGTGTTACGTTGGAATGCTGTTTTTCGAGCAGAGCATTGGTTTTTACATAGCAACCCAGGGGCTCTACACACCAAAGCAATGCTTGAAAAAGCTGGTAGTCTTGCCGACATTTCACTCGGCGGTAGCAGCACTTATATGCAACCACTTTCAGGTACAGATACCGGAGTTTCTGTCCCGCACGTTTACGGACCTCACAAGCACCTACATGATTCTCGGCACTATGGTACTGGGTATCACTATAGCAAACATCAAGGATTTTTCTATAAACTGGAAGCTCATTGCACTCACGGTATTGATAAAGTATATAGCCTGGCCCTTACTCGTGCTGTTACTCATCTTCTTGGACCGCAGTGGGCCGTGCCTATATAACAGCCAAGTATACCAGGCGTTGATCCTTTTGGCGATCATACCGATGTCGAGCGCGGGGGTGATACTGGCTTCCATGTTCAACCATCAGCCGGACATGGCCGCAATGATGTTACTTGTTAGCACAACCGTAGGACTCTTTTATGTACCACTCATGATATCACTTCTTTTGTACTAGGAGCCCCCAACGCGTGAGCACCGGAATAATATCGGCCCACAGAGCCATCAGCTTACTATCCTTAAAGCTAATCTTGGGCTCAGGGGCTTCCCAATCGAAGTTAGGGGACACTGGGCTAACCCTGCCTCCAATGTTGCGTCGATACGGCACGATCATCTTAGTTTCACCACCAGCCTCCCCTATTTTGAAGTCCCGAATACCACTGAATGTGGGGACATAGTCCAGACCTATAACGAATGGTGATGAGCCTGTCTGGAGGCAGAACTCCATGTCAAACTATGACGTGGTTGCACCTCTGTCAGGTGCGATGCGTTGGTGGAGGACCTATAGGTAGGAGATACGGTGGATAAGCTGTTTGGTGTGGATGCTGGGGTTGCGAGTGGAGGATGAAGAATTGGTGACACTGGGCAGCTCCGGTGGGAGGTGGAAGACCTATGGTAGGAGAGGTAGTGGTCACAGCTGAAAACGTGATCGGTATGGGCAGGAAGAGAGTTAGTTCATTACTGTCGTCCTCAGTGAACTGCGATATTTTCTGATTCCAGAGTTTGCGATCACTATGTTAGGCTCAGCGTGCCTCTGCGAAAATACCCTACACATGTTGCTGCAGTCATTACAGTCTCGTGCGGAATTTGCCCTAGTATTTTCTGCTTCCGTAATCCTAAGTCATCATGCTAGGCTCAGCATCCTTTCACATCTAAAGGCTTCAAGTGAGTTTGCTTGGAGCAGGAGGGGAGTGCATCAGTTGCAATGTGCTGGTGGGGATGACTGCCCGATGGGTAAGGAGAGGGCTAATTTGGTGTGAATACTA
>JBQEQW010000054.1:0-17313 GCA_052043535.1 Anaplasma sp. | reverse complement strand
TGAGGTTTGCTGTGAGAGAGGGTGGTAAGACTGTTGGTTCTGGTATCATAACTGAGATTTTGGAGTAGTGGGTTTATGGTAACACAGAAAATATACATTGAGCTTAAGGCCTTTGATCACTGTTTGCTCGACAGGTCTGCCCGCAGCATCATCCTGATTGCGAGGAGGAGTGGTGCTAAGGTCAATGGGCCGGTGTTTTTTCCCCGCAGAATTTCCAGGTTTATAGTCAATCGCTCGACTCATGTTGATAAGAAGTCCAGGGAGCAGTTTGAGATTAGGACTCATAAGCGGCTAATTAGCCTGCCCGAGGCCAACTCTTCCATAATACAGGCTCTTATGAGTTTACAATTGCCTGCAGGTGTTGATGTGAGAGTTAAGGTTGTGGGGGGGTAGTTGTGGCGTTTGCTGGAAGAGTGGGTTTGTTGATGAAGAAGGTGGGTATCACCGCGATGTTCGGTGAAGCTGGCGCCAGGGTTCCGGTGACCCTTCTGCTGTTGGAGGATACCTCCGTGGTTGAGGTGAAGCGTGCCGACGTTCACGGGTACAACGCTGTAGTTCTGGGTGTACGCCGCGGTGGGCGCTTGAATAAGCCTCAGGTGTGTGCTCTGCGAAAAATAGGGGTGGAAGAGGACCGCCGCCTGTTTGAGTCTCGGGTAAGCGAGGTTGACGGATTTGAGCTGGGTAGCAAGGTTTTGGTGGATCACTTTTACAAGGGGCAGTTTGTAGATGTTGCTGGTCGCTCCATAGGTAGGGGGTTCGCCGGTGTTATGAAAAGGCACAATTTCGGTGGGTTGAGGGCATCGCACGGTGTTTCCATATCCCACAGATCTGCGGGTTCTACTGGTCAGTGCCAGGACCCGGGTAGGGTATTCAAGGGGAAAAAGATGGCTGGGCACATGGGCGATAGTAGGTCTGTTGTGCAGAACCTGAGAGTGGTTCTTGTGGATTCGGGGGAGTCATTGCTCGTGGTAAAGGGTGCTGTTCCTGGTCCTTGTGGGTCGTATGTGTTTGTGAGAGATGCGGTGAAAAAGTCTGTGCCTAAGGGCGGTGCCGATTCTCTGGCGAGTGTTAGCTGAGGGTTGAGGAAGCATTGATGGAAGTGGACATAGTTAACATAAAGAATGAAGTTGTTGGTCAGATCACTCTCAGCGCCTCTGTGTTTGGCATGCAGCCTAGGCGGGGTGTGCTTAGGGAGGTCGTGGACTGGCAACTTGCTAAGAGGCGTGCAGGTACCCATAAGACTAGGTGTATCTCCGATGTGTCTGGTACCACGGCTAAGCCTTATAGGCAGAAGCATACAGGTAGAGCTAGGCAAGGTAGTCTCAGGAGTCCGCAATTCCGCGGTGGTGCCGTGGTCTTTGGTCCTGTGGTCAGAAGTCACGGGTACCCCCTAAATAAGAAGGTGCGTAGGCTCGGGTTGAGGGTTGCGCTTTCTGTGAAGGCTTCTGGAGGCAAGCTTGTGGTGTTAGATAGTTTGGGTGTTGACTTGGCGAAGACTGCGGATGCTCGTGTGGCTTTCGGCAGCTTTGGGGCGCACAGCTCTTACCTTGTGGTTGCGGAGGAGTATGGCAAGGGGGTTGCTGGTGCCTGCAGGAATTTGCCCAACGTAGATTTGCTGAAGTGTGTCGGGGTGAATGTTCTTGACATACTGAAGCACGATTGCGTGATGTTGACTGTTGATGCCGTGCGGAGTTTGGAGAGCAGGTTAGGGTGATGGATGGTTTGTCTGTAATAGTTTCTCCTGTAGTCACGGAGAAGTCGGTTCAGTTAGGGGAGAAGCACAATAGGTATGCTGCCTACGTTGCTGTTGGTGCTTCTAAGCATCAGGTTAAGCGCGCGATAAGGTTGCTGTGTGGAGAAGAGCCGTCGAGTGTCTGTTCGCTCAAGGTAAAAGGCAAGAATAAGCGTTGCAGAGGGATTCCGGGGAGAAGGAAGGACCGGAAGAAGGTGTATTTTTCGCTACCCGCTGGTGGGGAGTTTAAAGTTGTGGGGGCGCGATGAGTCTTAAGGTTCTAAATCCGATCACCTCCTCTCTTAGGGGGACTGTGTTGGTCGATAGGTGTGACCTGTGGAGAGGGAAGCCCGAGAAGTCCTTGGTGTGCGGGAAAACTTCTAGTGGTGGTAGGAATTCTCACGGTGTCATTACAGTGCGCCATCGCGGAGGGGGACACAAGCGATTGTACAGGATTGTGGACTTCAAGCGAAACAAGGATGGCGTGCCCGCTGTTGTGCAGCGTTTGGAATACGATCCAAATCGCACTGCCTTTTTGGCGTTGGTGCGCTACGAAGATGGGGAGCTGTCCTACATTTTAGCTCCTGATGGCCTTAAGGTGTCCTCCGTAGTGACGTCTGGTGCCGGCTCCGATGTGCTTCCTGGGAATTGCATGCAGCTGAGCTCCATTCCTTCTGGAACCTTTGTGCATAATATTGAGCTCAGGCTGGGTGGGGGCGGGATCATAGCCCGTGCCGCTGGTAGCTATGCTCAGGTTATGAGTAGGGACGGTGCGTATGTACTCTTGAGGTTAGGATCGGGGGAGATGCGGAAGGTTTTGGCTTCTTGTAAGGCTACTGTAGGCGTTGTCTCCAATCTAGGTAACCAGAACATAAAGCTCGGGAAGGCCGGTAGGAATAGGTGGCTTGGCTTCAGGCCGACGGTCCGTGGTGTTGCCATGAATCCTGTGGACCACCCCCACGGTGGTGGAGAAGGTAAAACCTCGGGTGGTAGGAATTCCGTGACTCCTTGGGGTGTGCCCACGAAGGGTAAAAGGACTAGGAAACGTGGAAAGCAGAGTGACAAATATATCAAGGTTCTGTCTGTGAGGAGGAGGTAGTTGTATGTCAAGATCGGTTAAGAAGCCTCCCTTCTGTGCGCCGCATGTGCTCCGTTTAGCCAATAGGGCGATTGCTTCCAATAGGAACGCGATCATCAATATCCATTCCAGGTCCTCGGTCATCCTGCACAAGTTTATAGGGCTCACTTTTGGGGTTCATAACGGGAAGACCTATGTGCCTGTTAAGGTGACAGATAACATAGTAGGGCGTAAATTTGGCGAGTTCTCCCCAACGAGGAAGTTCTTGGGGCACGCTGGTGACAAGAAAGTGTCCAGGAAGGGTTGATATGGCTGTTGTTGTTAGTGCCAGGGGGTCGGGGCTCAGGTCCACGCCGTCTAAGCTGAATTTGGTTGCGGATTTAATTAGGGGAAAAGACGCCTCCGTTGCGGTTGCGTGCTTGAAGTTCTGCAATAAGAAAGCCGCGTCCCTTGTTGGTAAGGTGCTCAAGTCTGCTTTGGCGAATGCTCAGGCTAATTATGGAGTTGATCTGGATAATTTGTACGTAAAGGAAGTGCTGATTGGTAAGTCGTTTACCTTGCGTAGAGTGCAGCCCAGGGCGCGTGGTAAGGCGTGTAGGATCAGGAAGCGATACGGCAGTGTTGTTGTGAAGTTGTTGGAAAGGTAATTTATGGGGCAGAAATCCAATCCCGTCGGGTTGAGGCTGAAAATAGTAGGAACGTGGGATTCCTTGTGGTACGCCGGTGCCAGTTATGCATCCAAGTTGCACGAGGACCTTTTGCTACGCAGCTTTGTCAAAAAGACCTTTCATCACGCAGCGGTCAGCAGGGTTGTCATTGCCAGGAAGGTTGACTCTGTGATAATAAACATACACTCCGCTCGCCCCGGGGTCATTATCGGGAAGAAGGGTACCGACATAGATAGGGTCAAGCAGAAGATCGCTCAAATGGTGAACCACGATGTTGAGCTCCACATAGTGGAGGTGAAGAAGCCGGATTTGAAGGCTGCTCTCATAGCGGAGAACATAGTGCAGCAGCTGGAAAAAAGGGTATCGTTCAGGAGGGCGATGAAGAGAGGCGTTCAGAACTGCTTGAAGTTGGGCGCGAAGGGAGTTAAGGTGAGTTGTTCTGGCAGGCTGGGTGGAGCGGAAATCGCTAGAACGGAGTGGTATCGAGAAGGCAGTGTGCCATTGCACACTTTCAGGGCTGATATAGACTACAGCTGTGTTGAGGCCAAGACCGTGTACGGAGTAGTTGGTGTTAAAGTCTGGGTTTACGTGGGTGATTCTGTAAGATCCGGCGTTGAGTGAGAAGTCGTTATGTTGTTTGTACCGAGGAAGACTAAATATTCTAAGAGCTTTAAGGGGCGTGTAAAGGGCGAGACCAAGGGGGGCAGCGAGTTGGCTTTTGGCTCCTGTGGGCTTAAAGCGTTGGAGCCCTGCAGGTTGACGTCGAAGCAGATTGAGTCTGCCAGGCGTAGTATATCGAGAAGCTTAAGGCGTGTCGGTAAGGTGTGGATTAGGGTGTTCTGCCATATTCCTGTGAGCAAGAAGCCTGTCGACGTGCGTATGGGGAAAGGTAAGGGCAGTACAGAAATGTGGGTGTGCCGGGTGCAGCCAGGCAGGATTTTGTTTGAGATAGGTGGTGTGGCGTCTGAGTTGGCTAGGGAAGCTTTGCGAAAGGCCGGGTCTAAGCTGCCTATTAAGTGTAGTTATATTGAGGATGGGTTCAGATAGAGATGGGTGCTTCTAGTGGGATGGAGGGTAAGTCCTCCAAGGAGCTGCGCAAGGAGTTGGAGTCTCTGCGCAGAGATTTGGTTGCTCATGTGTTCGAGAGCAGAAGCGGCGGGTCCGTAAACAGTGCTCGTCGTGGCACGATAAAGAAGGAAATAGCTAGGCTGCTTACTGTGCTGAGTTGGAGAAGGATAAGAGGGGACGATGTCTAAAGGGGTCTTGGTCGGCGTTGTCACGGATGCTAAGCGCGATAAGACCGTGAAGGTTTCGGTTTATCGTATGGTACACCACAGGGTGTACAAGAAGATAGTGAGGCATCGTAGGGTATACTCTGTGCACGATGAGAATAATCAGTGTAAGCGTGGTGATGTGGTCAAGATTAGAGAACACATTCCTGTGTCTGCGACCAAGCGATGGATTGTGGCGTATAGTTAGGATGTTTGTATGATACAGAAAAACGCGATCCTGGATGTCGCGGACAACTCGGGTGCCCGTAGGGTGTTGTGCATAGGGTTCCTGGGGGGGAAGAAGTGCGCTTCTGTAGGAGACGTAGTGGTTGTTTCTGCTAGGGTTGTTGCTCCGCGGGGGAAGGTGAGCAAGGGCAAGGTATACAGAGCGGTTGTGGTAAGGACTAAAGGTCCCATCCGTAGGCTGGATGGTAGTGTTATCAGGTTCTCTAGCAATGCGGTTGTATTGGTGAATGACCAAGGTGATCCGCTGGGTACTAGGGTGTTCGGTCCTGTTAGGAAGTTGCCTGTTGGTGAGTTCACGAAGGTGATGTCCCTGGCTGTGGAGGTTCTGTGATGGCAAAGGTTATAAGCGGGGATGACGTTGTTGTCATATCCGGGAGTGATAAGGGTAAGGTTGGCAAGATCATTAAGGTGCTGAGGCGAGGGAGTCGCGTTTTAGCCAAGGTGACCGGGGTTGCCATCTGTAAGAAGAGCGTAAAAGCTTCTAAGGATAGAGAAGGCGGTATCTTCAGCTTGGAGAGGTTTGTGGACATTTCCAATGTTGCTTTTTTTGACAATGATTCGGGTGTCCGTGCTAAAGGGGGCTACAAGTTCGTGGGTGGAAAGAAAGTTCGGTACCTTAAGGGGTCTGGTAAGGTTTTGGGTTAGGTGCGTATGCTGGGAAGTTTGTGTAAGGATACCATAGCTAAGTCTCTGATGGACAGGCTGGGCCGCGGTAGCGTCATGCAGGTGCCTAGGGTGGTGAAAGTCTGTTTGAACATGGGCATAGGCATCGGGGCTATGGATAGTAAGGTGATGGATTCCTGTAGCAGGGATCTTGCTTGCATATCCGCGCAGAAGCCTATAGTGACCCGTGCCAGGAAGTCCATTGCTGGTTTTAAGATCAGGAAGGGGTTTCCTATGGGTTGCATGGTGACCCTTAGGGGCAAGAGAATGTATGAGTTTTTGGACCGGCTGATCAACATAGCGCTTCCTCGTGAGCGGGATTTTAAGGGGCTGTCCATGTCGCAGTTTGATGGGCATGGGAACATATCTTTCGGGATGAAAGAGCACATATCCTTCCTCGAGGTGGACTACGATAAGATCGATAAGGTGCGCGGATTGGACATAAATGTGGTGACTACCGCGGCCAATGATAGTGATGCGAAGGCCTTGCTTATCGAGCTAGGGTTTCCTTTTGTGGATTAGGGGGGTTGTGTAGTGTCTAGGAAGTCTGTGGTGCAGAGGAATATAAAGCGTGCGGCGATTTCTGCCCGGTTAGGAGAAAAGAGAAGGGCGTTGGTGAACGTGATTAAAGATGCTTCTTTGCCTATGGGTGATAGATTTTCGGCCCAAGTGAAGCTCTCTAAAATGCCAAGGGACTCTTCTTACATAAGGATTAGGAATAGGTGCTTAATTACCGGTAGGCCTCGTGGTTACTACAGGAAGTTCATGGTTTCTCGTATCGTGCTACGTCAGCTTGGTTCTGTGGGGCAAATACCTGGCTTGACGAAGTCGAGCTGGTAGAAGGAAGAGAAGGAGGTTTTGTTGTGTCGTTGTCTGATCCTATTGCGGATTTTTTGACTCGCTTGCGTAACGGCCAAGCAGGTATGAACAAGGTTGTGTCCGTCCCTGCCTCTAAGGTAGTTAAGGCGGTGTTGGGGATCCTACTTGCAGAGGGTTACATAGAAGGTTTCAAGGAAGAGGAGTACCGCGGTCCGGCCGTAAGGTATTTCAGGGTTTTCCTGAAGTACTATAGCTGCGCCCCAGTTATAAAAAGGATAGTGCGCGTTTCCCGTCCAGGGAAGAGGGTTTACTCTTCTGCCGAGAAGATGCCTAAGTTTTACAACGGTCTTGGCGTGTACATAGTGTCCACGTCGCAGGGTGTGATGTTGGACTACAGGGCTCGTAAGCTGGGCATTGGAGGAGAGATTTTGTGTGGTGTTTTTTAGGGGGGTTGCGCTGTGTCTAGAATTGGGGCGATGCCCGTCGAGATTCCTAGTAGTGTAAAGGTGAATGTCCACGATGGGCGGTCTGTGACCTTGGTTGGCAGTGGTGGCAGGTCTTCGACCTTTGCTTTGCGTCACGGTATCAAGGCTGTGCTGAACGATAACGTGCTGTCGTTAGTGAGTGAGGATAAGCGCTCACCCAGGTCTAAAGTTATGTGGGGTTCCTATAGGAGCAATATTAACAACGCGGTTGAGGGTCTGTCCAAGGGATTTTCTGTGGCACTCGAAGTTAGTGGTGTTGGTTACAGGGTAGCCTCTGATGGCAAGCACCTGTCGGTATTTATGGGTTTCAGCCATGGTGTCAGGTACGTGATTCCCGAGGGGATAGCGATCAAGTGCCAGAAGCCCACTCAACTCGAGGTTAGCGGATCTGAGAAAGTCAAGGTTTATTCGGTGGTGGCGGATATATGCTCTATTAGGCGATTTGATCCATACAAGGGCAAGGGCATCTTTGTGACTGGAAGGCATATGTATAGAAAAGAAGTTAGTAAGAAGAAGTAGAGACTGTTATGTCGTTGTGTGATTTGAGGAGAGCCGAAAGGCGCAAGAGGAGGGTGAGGCTGAAACTTAGGGCCCTGTCCGACGTGCGGCTTTCCGTATTTAAGTCTAATAGGCACTTTTATGCTCAGCTAATAGATGATGGGAAGGGCGTGACCGTAGCTGCTGCGTCTACGCTTGAGTCCGAGATTCTTGCTGCAGCTCAAAGGAAGGTCAACTCAGAATCTGCGAAGATGGTGGCCAGGGTGTTTGCTGGCCGTCTTAATGGGTTGGATGCCGGCTATCACAAGTTTGTTTTTGATCGTGGCGCGTGCAGATACATCGGGGTGGTGGCTGCGTTTGCCGATGAGTTGAGGAGTCTTGGTTTTGAGTTTTAGGTATCTGGATGAGTGTTGATAAAAAGCCGCGTACGCATGATTCCCACGATCTGTCAGAGCTGCTGGTGTCCGTGCGGCGGGTCTCGAAGGTTGTGAAGGGGGGGAGAAGATTTTCCTTCTCTGTTCTTGTTGTTGTCGGCGATGGGAAGGGCAGAGTTGGTTGTGGCATGGGCAAGCACGCTGAGGTCTCTGAGGCCAAGATCAAGGCGGTGAACGCCGCAGGGAAGAGCATGATCAGGGTATATTTGCGTGAGTCTAGGACCCTACACCATGATGTGAAGGCGAAATTCTGTGCGAGCAGGGTTGTCCTTAGATCTGCTAGGGTAGGTACTGGGATAATTGCTGGCGGATCGGTCAGGGCGGTGTTTGAGGTCTTGGGCGTGCAGGACGTTGTTGCGAAAGTCATAGGATCTTCCAACCCTCACAGCGTGATATACGCGGTTTTTTCTGCATTCAAAAATATGTTGTCTCCTAAGCAGGTTGCGGGCAAGAGGAGCCGTAGGGTCGGTGAAGTGATAGAAAACAGGTGAGGTTAGTCTGATTATGAAGTTGAACGAGTTATTCGCTGGCCTGCCGAAACGCAAGAAGCCCAAAGTCTTGGGTAGGGGCTTGGGATGCGGTAAGGGTAAAACTTCCGGTAGGGGGCATAAGGGTCAGAAGGCCAGGTCCGGTTGTGTTGTCAATGGGTTTGAAGGTGGGCAGCAGCCCATTTTTACGCGTCTTCCTAAAAGGGGATTCGGGTCCACTTCGCGTGTGCGATACGAGATAGTCAACATTGGCGTTGTGCAGAGGTTAATTGACGAGAAGAAAATAGATGACGTTTCCAACGTTAGCAAGGAGCTCCTGGCAAAGCTGGGTGTGATATCTTCGGCGAAGAGCAAGGTTAAGGTTCTCGGTAAGGGTGAGTTGAGGGTTGATAAAGTTGGGATAAGCTACGACGCGGTGTCGAAGACTGTTGCGGAGAAAGTGTTTTTACCGGGAAAGTAATTTAGTTTGTAAGAAGGTGTGTTGTGAATTTGGGCTCGCGGGGTGGCGTTGGGTTACTGAAAAAATTCGGGTTTACTCTGCTTGCCCTTGTGGTGTACCGTCTGGGGACCTATATCCCCATTCCTGGCGTGAATCCGGCCGTAATAGAGGACATCATATCCGGGCATGCGACGGGGATTCTAGGAATTTTCAACGTATTCTCCGGTGGTGCGTTAGGCAGAATGACGATTTTTGCGCTGAACGTCATGCCGTATATAGTTTCTTCCATAATAGTGCAATTGCTCTCGGTGGCCATACCCGCGTTGAACGAGATTAGGCAGGATGGGGAATTGGGTAGGATGAAGATGAGCTCCTGCACGAGGTACCTCACGGGCGGCTTCTGTGTCATACAGGGGCTAGTCATATTACTTGGGCTGGAGCGGATGAACTCGGACGAGATTATCGTGGTTATAGATCCGGGGATCATGTTCCGCGTGGTTGGGATTAGTAGCTTGCTGGCCGGGACCATGTTTTTGCTTTGGCTTGGGGAGAGAATTAATGTCAGGGGGATAGGTAACGGCATTTCCCTGATAATTTTTGTTAGTGTAATTTCAGAGCTGCCTGGCTCGATATCTTCTGTGTTTCTTCTCGGGAAAAACGGGGAGATTTCCGGACTCGCTGTCGTCTCCGTGCTGGCGGCGTTTTTTGCGCTCTTTCTTATGATAATTTTTTTCGAGAGGTCTTACAGAAGGGTTCTGGTGCAGTATCCCAAAAGGCAGGTAGGCGGCCGCTTTTACAACAGTGATTCCAGCTACATTCCCCTGAAAATCAACATTTCGGGTGTGATACCTCCAATTTTCGCCAATGCGCTGCTGTTGTCGCTAGTTGCTCTTGCTAAGTTTCACTCTGGTTCCAGGTGGGCCGATCTTCTGCTTGAGTATTTTTCTTCGGAGAGCGTTCTGTACATCACTGTGTACATTGCGCTGATCATGTTTTTTACCTTTTTCTATACCTCTTTGGTTTTTGATACGAAAGAGACGTCGGAGATGCTGCGGAGGAACGGCGGGTTTGTTCCGGGCAAGCGCCCTGGCAAAGCGACCAAAGAGCATTTCGATCAGGTCATCAAAAGGCTGACTGTTTTGGGTTCCATGTATTTATCAGTTGTGTGCGTGATACCAGAGGTCATTCGGCATTACTACGCGGTGTCGTTCACTTTGGGCGGCACCAGCTTTTTGATAATTACAAACGTGATAAATGACACGTTCTCTCAGGTTCAGACCCAAGTGTATTCCGGCAGGTACAGTTCGTTGATGAAAAGGTCCGAATTGTGGAAAAAAATAAAGTAAACTTGCTGATTTTTGGCGCTCCGGGTTCCGGTAAGGGCACACAGGCTCGCCTTTTGGTCGAGCATCTGAGCTGGCTTAAGGTGATCTCCATGGGGGACCTGTTGCGTAGTGAGATCCGTGCTGATACTGAAATTGGCAGGGAGATAGAGGGCATCATGCGCGGTGGATTTCTTATCAATGATGCGCTGGTGTGTGAGATGTTCTTCAAGCAGTTAAGAAAGACTAAAAGTGGGTTTTTGCTGGACGGATTTCCGAGAAATCTTCTACAGGCGGAATTTTTGACGATTGCACTGCGGTTGTTGAACTGCAAGGTCGATGTGGTAATAAAATTGGAAGTTGATAGGACAATCGTTGAAGATAGGATACAAGGCCGTCTCATGTGCAAGGGATGCGGTAGGATATCCAATGTGAACTTTGGAGAAGTAGAATGCGTGGAGTGCGGTTGTCGCGATTATATCAGCAGAGATGACGATACAGTAGGAACTATCAGACGCAGGATTAAGGAATACGAATCCGCAGTTTGTGAACTCGAAAAATATTATGGGACGCTGGTAGCCAGGGTAGATGGAAACAAACCGGTGGGAGAAGTGTTTCAGGTGATTATGGAGAAGGTGAATTACCTAAATAACTAGTTGACGGTGAGTGGTACATTTGCTATACAGGGGGTCCTGTCGGTGTTTTGTTTGGGGTTCCGGTGGCGCGTATAGGTGGGGTGAATATCCCCGTGAACAGGCGTGTTGTGGTTGCGTTGACGTACATATACGGTATCGGCTCATCTCTTGCCCGTAAGGTCTGCAAAGGCTGTGGCATAAGCGAGGATGCCTTGGTGTCTTCTCTGAGTGATGATGAGGTGGTTAGGATTCGAAACTTCATAAGGTCTGACTGCGTTGTGGAGGCAGATCTTAGGAAAGAAGTTGCTATGAATATCAAGTTTCTGATGGACATTGGGTGCTACAGGGGCCTTAGGCACAGGAAGAAGCTCCCTGTGCGCGGGCAGAGGACGCATACTAACGCCAGGACCCGCAAGGGTGGTGCCAGGCTTGCCGTTGCTGGCAAAAAGTGATAACGGGGGTTTATGGCGGTAGTTAAGAAGAAACGGAATGTTGTTGTGGGCAGGGTGCATATCTGTGCTACGTACAACAACGTGATTGTGACGGTTGCAGACCAGCAGGGGCACGTTCTGGTCACCACCTCTGCGGGGGCGTGCAACTTTAAGGGTTCCAAGAAGTCGACTCCTTACGCAGCTCAGGAGACAGTTGCGAAGGCGGTGAGGGCTGTTGTGGAGCGGAATGGTATGAGGACTGTGTCTGTGTACATTTCTGGGCCCGGGGCTGGTCGGGAAGCCGCTGTGAGGGCAGTTCAGACTTGTAACCTCAATGTCACCTCTATAAAAGATACCACGAAGCTTCCTCACAACGGGTGTAAGCTACCAAAAAGGCGCAGGGTTTAGTTTGTTTGTGAGAGATTTATGGCAGTTTCTGATGGTGGGGGTTCCGGTGGTTTGTGCTGCGGGAGCGAGTTCTCCGTATCTGACCACTGGGGAAGGCTAACCAGGCCTTCCTCTATAAAGGTTGTTAGTACGGGGGATGCTTCGCGCTCCGCAGAGTTGGTTGTGGAACCTTTAGAGAGCGGATTCGCTCTGACTTTGGGCAACGCTCTCAGGCGCGTTATGATGTCCTCCCTTGGGGGTTTTGCCGTGTATGGTGTGGAAGTAGAAGGGGTGTCGCACGAGCTTACTTCGCTGTCCGGGGTGCGTGAAGATGTTGCAGACTTGGTCCTGAATCTCAGCATGTTGAGGGTAAAACTTCTGACTTCTGAGGCGAAGGTTTTGCGCTTGGTTGCCAAGGGTCCCGGAGAGGTCACGGCTGCGGACATAGGTGAATCTGCGGATTACGTGCTTCTAAATAAGGATTTGCACATTTGTACCTTGGGCAAGGACGTTAGCCTGAGTGTGAAGATATACGTGAATGGCGGTAAGGGCTACGTTCCGGCTTCAGAGTACAGAGCGACCTCCAGGTCCGGCGGGGGAGGGGGTATAGTGAGCGATATAGGGTCTGGCTTCATAGCCACGAACGCTCTATATAGCCCCGTGAAGAGGGTTGCCTTCAGGATTGAGAGTAGTAGAATTGGTCAGTTTACCGACTATGACAGGCTACTTCTGTCTGTCGACACAGATGGGTCTATATCTCCGGATGAGGCCGTTGCCATTTCCGCGAGGGTCCTGCAGGATCAGTTGCAGTCATTCATAGGATTCGACGAAACTGAGGAAGTTGGAAGAAAGGTTGACAAGGAGGAAAGTGCGCTTCCGTACGACCAAAACCTGCTTCGCAAGGTCGACGAGTTGGAGCTTTCGGTTAGATCTCATAATTGTCTGAAGAATGACAATATAACCTACATAGGTGACCTGGTGCAGAAGACCGAGTCTGATATGCTCAGAACCCCCAACTTTGGTAGGAAGTCTCTGAATGAGATAAATGAGGTTCTGGCCAGCATGAACCTGCATCTCGGTATGAAGGTTCCCAACTGGCCACCAGAGTCCATTGAGAATCTAAGCAAGCAGTTTAGTGAGGATTGACGCTGGCTTTATGTTAGGTACAGGTGGAGGTGTGCTATGAGGCACGGTGTAAGTTGTAGAAAGTTTTCCCGCCCGACGGCGCACAGGCTGTCTATGTTAGTGAATCTGGCTGCGTCCTTGATTCGCCATGAAAAGATCGTTACGACTGTGGCAAAGGCCAAGGATCTGAGGCCGTTTGTAGAGCGGTTGGTTACAATTGCCAAGAGGTATGGGGATAGTTCCGTATATGGGCGTAGGCTCCTGCTTGCGCGGATGAGCGAGGATTCAGAGGTGGTAGGCAAGTTGCTGACTGTCTTGGCCAAGAGGTACGAACGCCGTCCTGGTGGGTACACGCGCATACTAAAAAATGGGTTTCGTAAGGGTGATTGCGCCCCTGTCGCGATTATGGAGTTTGTCGACAGGGAAGAGGGAGGTGCGGCTGCTAAGGGCTAACCGGTGAAGTTCGCTTATGCTTGGCTCCTTGATTATCTAGACACGGAGTTGTCGGCTGTTTCCGTTGTGGATGGGCTCTCTCGCTTAGGGATTGAGGCCGAGTTGCTGCCATGCGGTCCGACTGGACCTGAGGCCTTTGTTGTGGTCGGTGTGGATGAGGCTGTTCCCCACCCATCGGCGGATAAGCTGAGGGTCTGTAAGGTCTCCGACGGTGAAAATTTCTTCCAAATAGTCTGCGGTGCTTCCAATGTAAGGGGCGGTATGCTCACGGTTATGGCGCGTGTAGGAGCGGTAATCCCGAAAAATGGCGCTGTCATCGCCGAAGTAAATCTCAGAGGCGTAAAGAGTTGCGGCATGCTGTGCTCGGCTGATGAGTTGGGCGTTTCTTACGGAGTGGGGGACTCCGGTATAGTGGATCTCCGGAGTGATGACTACAAAGTGGGCGACGGCTTTTTCCTGCCCGGACCTGTGATCGAGGTTAGCGTCACACCAAATCGTGGCGACTGCCTGGGGCTATACGGAATTGCGCGCGAACTTGCTTCTGCCGGATTGGGTACCCTGAAGCCGTTGCCTGAAATTAACGACCTCAGAACTTTTGGAAGTTCCCCCATAAGCGCCAAGATGCTCGCGAGAGGTCTGTTCGCAGGAAGGTATGTTCAGTCCATAAATAACGCGGGGTGCTCGCCCAGATGGATAAGAGATCGTCTGGCGTCTGCTGGCATAAGGACAATTTCATGCGTCGTGGACATCGTGAATTATGTCATGCTAGTTCTGAATCGGCCCATGCATGTATACAATGCGGACAAAATACGCGGTGGCGAATTGGTTGTTGACAGGGCTGCGGTTGGAAAGTTCACCGCGCTTGATGGGAAGGAATGCGCTTTGGATGCGGATTTAGTGGTGCGAGACGGTGATGGTACCGTGCACTGCATTGCGGGCGTGATTGGCTCCAGTTTCAGTGAATGCACAGTGGACTCGAAAAACATCTTCTTGGAGTCTGCGTGGTACGACCCTGTAGAGATTGCCATGTCATCAAAAAGACTCAAATTGTCTACGGAATCCAGTTACAGATTTGAGAGATTTGTAGATCCCCAGTGTGTCGAGTTCGGCTTAGCCCTAGCTGCCCACATGATCACAAAATATTGTGGTGGTAAAGTGTCGGACCCTGTCATATGCGGGGAAGTATTGTACAGAAGTGACACCATCTTGTTCCATCCCAGTTCCGTTAGCGATATAGGCAACGTCGCAATCGGGGAGAAGAGGATTTTCGAAATTCTAACATCTTTGGGGTTCTCTGTAGACACCGCTGGGGGACAAAAGTGGAAAGTATCTGTGCCATCCTGGAGACGTGCCGACGTGAAATCTGCTTTCGATCTTGTGGAGGAAGTTCTGCGGGTGCACGGATACGATGAAATCCGAGAGGATGTCGTAATACCTGACCGCGTCGGTCGCAGACAATTCGATGATATACAAAGGGACAAATTATGCCTGGCCATGTTGTCTTCCGGGCTAGTGGAGGTTGTTACATGGTCCTTCATGAGCAGCGCTTTGGCGAAAAAGCTTGGATGCCATGACGAAGACATGTACATAGACAACCCCGTAAGCGGCCTGTTTGACATGATGCGTACGACGATGTTGCCAAATCTGTTGCAGGTGGCAGCGACCAACCAAGCATGCGGGTGTGACGGAGTCGCTGTGTTCGAACTGGGGGAGGTATATGCGACCCTCAGCTCTGGTGAGCGCGCGATTTGCGGTGTACGATCTGGAGATGATGTTCCACGTAACCCACACGTTGCGGTGAGAAAGTATGACTTTTTTGACGCAAAAAGCGATGTTGTGCAGGTGTTTTTGCAACTGGGCATTGACAGTGAGTCAGTTGAGTTTAAGGCCTGTAGTAGGGGTTATATGCACCCGAACCGGTCCGCTGATATATACTTCTTAGGTGTACAATGTGGATATGTTGGTGAGCTGCACCCTGAATACGTAAGCATGTTCGAATTGAAATATGGGGCAGCGTGTTTTGAGGTATTTTTATCACGAGTTCCCGATTTGTATGACACCGACGGGGTTGTGGAGGAAGATGGATTCGCGATACACAAGTATCAGCAGGTGAAGCGGGACTTCGCATTTGTGTTGGACAAAGACCTGCAATCCAAATTTTTAGTGGATGTTGTGAAACGCGTGCCGAGCGTGGAAGAGGTGAGAGTTTTTGACGTCTACCGCGGAGGTAGCATACCTGAGGATAAGGTGTCGATCGCCATCGCAGTTGTTATGTCATCCAAGGTTGGCACTATGACCGAACAAGAGATCCAGGGCGTGTCGGAGCGTATAGTTTCGCTCGTGGCAGAAAAGTTGGACGGAAAACTTCGGGTAAGCTGACGCGGTTGAGACACTATTAGACCCTAGAGCTGTGGTAAATCTGACACTATGTGGCGCAAAGGTACTGCAGCCCCACGGTGTAAGGATTACTGTGGATTTTGGAAACTGCTCGCATGGGGCTTTTTTGTAGCCGCTCTGTGTGCCTGCTCTTTTATAATTAGTGGATCTTCTGTGGCATCCTCTGCCGACAACGGTCTCGTTTCTGGTGGAGATTATGTTTCTCACATACTTCTGTGAGGTGGTTCAGGGATACTTGAGCACTGGGTCATTTTTGGCGCCGCAATGCGCCTTCCCTCATAATCTGCTGCAGCAACCTGATAAAAAACTATTTGTCAGCAGGGGTAAGGGGGTACATGCTAGAACTCTAGCAGCAGACTATTATACGTTGCAGTGAAAGACGAGATTCTTGTACCGACACGGGGGCGGTGCGCTAGGTAGTGCTTGTATTTATTAAGATTTTAATTTAATAAATAACATTTGGCCTGGGTGCACGGCATGCCATGTTTTGCGGGGAGTTGTTGCTACGCGAAAAGATTGGCCGGACTTGTTGCAAATGAGTTTATGGCTCAGGGGAGAAACTTTGTACTGTGGGTGCCGATATTTCAATCTGCGGGGATTCTCCTGTATTTTTCTCTGAACCATGAGCCAAATCTTACGCTCGTCATATCCCTTGCCGGATTGGCGCCGGTACTCATATTTGTGGCCACAAAAAGCGGGATGTTGTGGTTGTTGTGCTTGACCTTTGGCATTCTTGGTTTTGTGGGAGCGTATTACAGAACCACGTCCCTCCTGCCTGCGGAGAAACCTGCGGTAATGCGGCGTCGGATGTATGTGGAGAATGTAGTTGGAGTACTAAAAGAGATAGACTACAGGCCGGGATACATCAGGCTATTGGTCTGTGACATAAAGGGCAAACGGGCCGCCCCGCAGGCGGTTTGCGCGAGACTCGCTGCTAGGACTGCGGTAGACTCCGAAATTAGGGTGGGTGATTCTCTTTCATTTTCAGGATTACTGTACCCACCACGAGTGGCTGCATCGGAACATGGCTATGACGATGCGCGTGATTCATACTTTAAGGGCATACAAGCAACAGGCTACACAACGTCTGAGGTAAGATTGCATCAACGCAGCGAGAATGTGAGCCTGAAGGAAGGCATTGAAGGTATCAGACACAAGGTCTATAGGGCTCTCACCACAGGCTTAAAGCGTGACTGCGCCGAAGTAATGGCGGCTTTATTGATTGGAAAGCGGCTGGGAATTCGGGAAGAGATTTTGAGCGACGTGAGAAATGCCGGACTAGCGCACCTTTTTGCAATTTCAGGGTTGCACCTGTCGTTCATAGCGTGGATATCGTTTTTCCTGGTGAGAAATATTCTGGTGTTTTCAGAAACCATGGCGCTGAGTTGCAACATAAAGAAACTAGCGGCGGTGGCAGCCATGATCGCAAGCGTTGGGTATCTGCTCGTTTCAGGGATGCCAGTATCGGCATGTAGGGCATTTATAATGGTAGCGCTAACGTTCATGGGAATCATTGTGGACAGGCAGCATAACAGCCTGCGGTCGATAGCGGCGGCGGCAACCTGTATACTGCTGTTTACGCCGGAAGTTGTGCTTCAACCTGGCTTCCAAATGTCCTTTATGGCGGTGATAGCGCTAGTGACGAGCTGTGACTTCAATAGGATGATAACAGCGAACAGAGTAGTGAGATATCTGGGGAGCTCGGTGGCAAGCTCATTCATAGCAAGCGTAGCAACGGCCCC
>JBQEQW010000053.1:0-1349 GCA_052043535.1 Anaplasma sp. | reverse complement strand
GGCCATCTACAACGCTTACAAAGTTACCTCCAACTCCCGCACAGGCATAAGGGACGACGGTTGCACTCTCTGAGAGCAAATCGTAACAGGCGTTGACCGTGACGGAAGTGGAGGAAATAGCGGGTATTTTTGCTACTGCGCCCCCTTCAATGGATTGTACGAATGCCTCAGTAACGATACCCTGCTCTTCCTTGCGAAGCTTGAGGATGGAAGCCGCCATGGTCTGTGCCACGTCTCGTTTAATCCTGCTCTTGTCACTGGTCCCATCAAATGCGTTGCCGGCGTCTGTGTACCAAGTTTCATTACTTCCGGAATAGCGCTCGTCTTTAGCGTCGAATGCCTCGCTCAGGGTGTCATACTGACTGTCGGAAAGGCCGCAGCTGGTGTAACTACAGTTGCGGGATGCAATGCCCTTATCTCGCCCAAAAGGGCCGGTTCCTCCACTTCTGCAATTGGTCTTATCAACTGAACTGGCGCTTCCGACAGCGCTGATGACAATTGTGCCACTACCAGTTCCACAAATCTTCTGACTCAGGTTTGTAAGGGTAGTTGATGCATATCGCACTGGTCCTTCGTTTCTGGGATCGGATTCGACTGTTTTGGCAAAACTCTTGGCTTTTTCTCTAGTGACCTCGGTAAGGGCTCTAGAGAGCTCTTCCTGGCGGCCTCTTGCCATGCTATGAACCAATTTTCGACTCAAAAAGAACACTGAATCTGCGTCTTTATCCCTGCCGACTACTGCCCCTTTTGTTTTTTTGACCGGGAATCTTTCGTGCTCTATTTCTACTTCGAATCTTGCTCTTCCGGATGTGTAGCCCAAACCTCCCTTGAGCGTCATCAGCCTACTGTCTGCGAAATTGATCTCAAAATTTGGTGATCTCCAGTCGAAATTTTGGGACACGAGATCCACCCGACCATCAACCTCTGTCTTATATGGAATAATCACTCCGGCACTGCGGCTAGCTTCCCTAATCTTAAAGTCTCTAATGCCGCCAAACACTGGGTTGTAACTCAACGCCACGTAGAAGTCTCCTGTGCTTTCGGTATGGGCATGATGGGACAGAAGTGATCGAACCTTCTCTCCCACAGGAGAAGACGGCACGGAACCAACCGGCAAAATTGCCGCTAAAACCACCAGTAAACTTCCCAGGGAAACCATTCTGCGACTTATATTTTTCATAGCCAACTCTCAAACAAAACCATAGGGCGTACACAAACATAAAACCACACCTCTTAGGTGTGGTTTTATGCCCCACTATCTAGGTATATTTGGTCTTAATCCATTCGTTATGCCACTGTCAAGTGCGCAACCACGAAAGCACTAACAGGCGCGGTGTCCATAGCATTTT
>JBQEQW010000052.1:0-7050 GCA_052043535.1 Anaplasma sp. | reverse complement strand
TCCGTGCTCTTCTTCTTTAACTCACACAGGTCCAATACCCTGCCTACCTCTGTGCCGCTGCCATCCGCTGCAGCCCTTCTTTTACTTTTGTTGAACACAGGGTTGACCCAAAAAACGCACATCCACGAAGAACACGCACGAGCCCGATGCGAAACCGGACCAACTAAAATAACAAAAACTTAAACTACGCCTCCTCTTGGCGCTGCACCTCTTCATTCATGCTCTTGACCCTTCTTTCCCTTTCTGCCACCATTTGGGCCCTCATGATAGCCTCGTCTAGATCCGCCTGCGAACACAGCCCAAGCAGCACCGGGTCCCTGGGTTTTATGTTGCTAGAATTCCAATGCTCCTTGCTCCTAACCGCGGCAATAGTGGCCTTGGTAGTCCCTATCAGCTTGGCTATCTGAGAATCATGCATCTCCGCACAGTACTTCAGTATCCAACACACCGCGTCGGGCTTATCTCTGCGCCTAGCGACGGGAGTGTACCTGGCACCCCGCCTCCTAGACATCTTACCGCTCACGCTCCTGTACGTGACTAGCCTGGGAATCCTGGAAGGGTCTTTCTGACACGCCTCTATTTCTTCTTTCGTAACCTGCCCCATAGCAACCGGATTGCAGCCCACCACACCCTTAGCAACCTCTCCGTCGGCTATACCCTTGACTTCGAGCAAGTGGAGCCCACAAAACTCGGCTATCTGCTCAAAGGTAAGGGCCGTGTTGTCCACCAACCACACAGCAACCGCCCTGGGCATCAACGGAGTACCCTCATTGCTCGATGACATAATTTAAAGAATCCCCAACTAACGAAACTGCACAGACCCCAACACTAGACCACAACCTCTAAGAATTGGTTAACCCTATAACGTACAAGCCAGAGCCGACCCAGGCTCAGCCATGGTAGCACACACACCTTCCGTGTCAAGGATTTTCAGCCGTCTTAGGAGCCATCCTAGGACATTTCAAGCTGCGTACCATGGCGTGAGAGCGGTATCCAGCCATCCATCTTGGACGAGCGTGTATATGAATTATTTTACCATAATAACATTGCTTAAGGTGAGTCCCTATTACACACTTTAACAACATCGCCTATAGGTGGCACTTTCGCTGGGCACCTCACCTCAGCGAAGTGTGGTTATGCTACAAAATTCACGCACCATAGTTCATTGGATCCATGCTTGACACTGCGGACACAAGCATATAAGCTGAGATCCATGTTTATTTTAGGCATGGGGTTTTATGCCGAAATTGAAGACCAAGTCCTCTGCAAAGAAGAGGTTTAAGGTCACTGCGAATGGCAAGGTGATGTCTGCTCAGTCCACTAAGCGTCACGGCATGACCAAGAGGAGCAAGAGGAGTTTGAGGACCCGCAGGGGTGTGGCACCTATGAGCACGCCGGACGCACGCATAGTCGCGTCTTTCATGCCGTACAGTCTTTAATGTAGCGGGGGTTTTATGGCTAGGGTCAAGCGTGGTGTCACTACCAGGGCTAGACACAAGAAGGTTGTTGCACTTGCTAAGGGCTACAGAGGCAGATCTAAGAATTGTTACAAGGCTGCTCTCCAGAGGCTAGAGAAGGCCATGGCCTATGCGTACAGGGACAGGCGCAACCGCAAACGCGATTTCAGGCGCCTGTGGATTGTGCGGATAAGTGCGGCAGTTAGGCAGTATGGTCTGCGGTATTCTCAGTTCATCAAGGGCGTCGCCGTGTGTGGCATAGAGTTGAACCGGAAGGTGCTTGCAGAAATGGCTGTGAATGATAAGGCGAGCTTCGAAAAGATCGTGGGCACTGTTACTAGCACTTGTGGGTATCCCAGTGTCGCTGGTCAGCAAGGTACGTGATCTCGCTAAGGAGGCGGGGGCCCGGGTGGCGGCCTGTGGTTCCGCGGAAGAGTTGGGCCATGTTAGGTCTCACTACTTTGGTCGTTCCGGGGCTTTGGCCTCTCTGCTGCGCAAAATTGCCACGATACAGGATGTAGAAGAACGTAAGACGGTCGGGTCTAAGGTAAACGAGATCTGCGCAGAGTTGAAGCGTGTGGTCCAGGATAGAGAATCGGAGCTCGCGCGCTTGCAGGCCGACATACGGCTTAACAGCGAGCGCATTGACGTCACCTTGCCGGAGAGGCCCAGGATTTTCGGCAAGGTACACCCTATCTCTGGAGTAATAAGGGAGATACAGGATATACTGGGCGAGCTGGGCTTCACCGCAGTTTACGGACCAGACTTGGAAGACGAGTTCCACGTTTTTGACGCACTGAACACCCCTGAGCATCACCCTGCCCGGAACATGCACGATACATTTTACATGGCGAAAAGGCTTGAGGGTAACCGAGTGGTTCTGAGAACACACACTTCGTCAATGCAGATCCGCACCATGAAAAATGACCCCAGCTTTCCGATTAAGATCATATCTCCAGGTAGGGTGTACAGGAATGACTGGGATGCCACCCACAGCCCCGTCTTTCATCAGGTAGAAGGCCTGTTCGTAGACAAAAATGTAAACATGGGGCACCTGAAATATTGCATAAACTATTTCCTGAAGAGGTTTTTCGCCCGCAAAGTAGAAACCAGGATGAGGGCTAGCTTCTTCCCGTTTACGGAGCCTTCTGCGGAGGTGGATGTGAAAAGCAAGAACCAGGAATGGATGGAAGTGTTGGGCTGTGGTATGGTGCACCACAAGGTGTTGGAAAACGTGAACATCGATCCGGATGAGTATCGTGGGTTCGCCTTTGGTATGGGAGTTGAGAGGATGGCTATGCTCAAGTACGGTGTCACCGACCTTAGAAATTTTTACAACAACAAGCTGGAGTGGTTGGACCATTATGGTTTCTGTTTTACCGATATACTTGGGCGACACCGCAGCGTGTAATGCGCAGAGTCAGCCTGTCAGATCTAGCGGACTGATCGTTGTACGGTCACTTGTACACTAACCAGGCCGAGCGTGATGCATAGCGGGGGCGCCATTGTAACTGGAGCCACGCGCAGACTTGGTAGGGCCATGGCGATTTTTCTCGCGGCAAAGTTCGGCTATGATGTCTTCGCGCACTATCACGCGTCACATGGGGATGCACTGACCCTACAGACGATCATCCAGGACACGTATGGCAAGCGGTGTTTGCTTTTCCAATCGGATTTGCGCGATTCTTCATGTCTGGACAGATTGGTGCAGCATGCTTTTTCAGAAATGCCCTATTGTAGCACGCTAATCAATAATGCTTCAGTCTTCCGCAGCAGCAGTTTCAAGCAGCTAAGCATGCAGGAATTTGAAGACAACTACAACATACACGTAAAGGCACCTTTGTTCCTGACACAGCATTTCGTGAACGCGTGCGCTGGGAAAGGCACTGTAATCAACATCGTCGACACAGCCATCACGCGGTTCAAGACCCTATACTTCGCATACCTTCTGTCCAAGAAATCTCTGGCAGACCTTACCGTGATGGCTGCGGAGGAGTTCGCTGAAAACATGCGTATAAATGCGGTGTGTCCAGCGCAAATTCCGGACCATGAGATCGACAACATAAGCTCGTTAGATGAGATCGCCAATGCTACCTGCCTACAGAACTTTCTGGGCGTGATTAGCACCTTGATTGATCCTGGAAATCCACTGACCGGAGCACTGTTACACACAGATGCAACCGGGGCTCTGAGCGCTTGCATACAACCGGGTGCGCGGCATCTCTAACCGAGTCAGCACCCACTTGACAGAAGCAATGGTACCGGTAGTGCTCCTCCTGTTCACAAAAAACCATTGCACGGCAACAAAAAAATTCCTGGCAAAAGCCTGAAAACCAATCAATCCTAGAACCTTAGGTTAGCTATGCTGAAGTTATGGATATCATAGTGCTCGCTGCAGGAGACAGTAGTAGGATGCTCTCCAAAATACCAAAGGTCCTGCACAAATTGGGGAATGCCCCAATGGTCGAGCATGTATTGCAGCTTGCCAATCAACTCCACCCGGAGCGTGTTGCGATAGTTGCGAATTCCCTCATCTGTGATACTGTCGCAATGCTGGCAGAGAGGCACGGTTTGAACTTTGAAATCGTCATTCAGCCCGAAGCAATGGGCACGGGCCATGCAACTCAACTGGCGATTTTGACCACTCTGCAAGACTCACCAAAGAAGCACCTGCTAGTGTTGTACGGAGACACTCCTCTGTTGAGAAGGACCACGGCCGACAGGATGCTGGAACAGTTGTCTGACGAATTCCCAATTATTCTGGCGGGGTTCCGGTCATCAGACAGGCAGTATGGTAGAATAGTTGCAGATGATGCCGGGAAGGTTCTCGCAGTTAACCCCACATACAACGCAGATCGTTTAGCAAACTCTGGGGTGATCGCGTGTTATAGGCGGGTTATCAGTGAATTATTGCACGATATCAAACCCGTAAATGGCGAATTGCAGCTCACAGACATAGTGCAGCACGCCGCAACTCGGGGCATTGGAGTTGGCTACATCGTGGCGGACAAGCGCGAAGCAATAGGCATCAATACACGGGAGGACCTGGCCGCGGCAGAAGCTTATTTTCAACTCCACAAGAGAACCCAACTGTTGCGCTCTGGGGTTACTCTGGTAGCTCCAGAACATGTTTTTCTCTCCATGGATACACAAATAGCATGCGGCGCCACCATTCACCCCTACGTGGTTTTCGGTCCGGGCGCGAAAGTAGACTCGCACGCCGAGATATTTTCCCACTCGCATTTAGAATTTTGCCACATTATGGAGAATGCATTGGTTGGACCATTTGCCAGGATTAGAGGTAATTCAACCATCAATGAGCGCTGTCATGTGGGAAATTTTGTTGAAGTGAAAGAGTGCGTCTTGGACGCAGGAAGCAAGGTAAAGCACCTCTGCTACTTGGGAAATTGTCATGTCGGAGAAGGAACCAACATCGGCGCGGGAACAGTAGTGTGCAACTACGACGGGCAAAGTAAGCAATCTTCCGACGTTGGCGACAACTGCTTTGTAGGTGCAAACAGTACCATAGTTTCGCCAGTAAACGTCGGAGGCTACGCCGTGATAGCCGCAGGTAGTGTCATCACAGACGATCTACCACCGCATAGCCTGGGCATCGCGAGAAGCAAGCAAACCACAAGGGCCAACTACAAACAAAAACGAGGAGAAAAGACAGCCACGAACACCTAGTTGCGCAAAACGGTCGGGGGAGGCCGCCATCTACATACAAGACACACCAAAACCGCAGACGACCAGCGACCAACAGAGAAGCTGGGCTACTACGGCGCTATGCAGGCCGCGCCTGCACCGTAATGAGGCCCTTGCGTATGAACCACGAGACCCTATCAGTAGGCTGAGCACCCACGCTCAACCAATAGCCAAGCCTCTCTGCATTCACCTTCAAAAAGCCCGGCTCTCCGCACGAGATCATAGGGTCATAGAAACCCAGAAGCTCAATAAACCTGCCATCCCTCTGCACCCTGGAATCGGAAACCACTACCCTGTAGAAGGGCCTCTTCCTTGCGCCGAGTCTCATCAATCTCACCTTCACAGACATAGCCTACGCTGAGTCCTTACAAAACCGCCAGAGGCCCTTATTGTATCACTGCAGGTTGTTGAGTCAAACTAAAATTTTTCAATAGTATTGCTGACAAATTTGGCGTTTTGGCGTAGAATAGCCGCTCTGTGGTGCCAATGGCCTCGGTGGGCATCGCGGTGGGGTTGGCAATGGTTTGTACTAAGGGTGCACCCGGAGGGGTTGGATTACCGTACCGGTCGCCGTACTGTGGTTTCTGTCTGTTCGGGGGATTTTGATTGTGGTTGTAGTGGTATGTGGTTCCCCCAAGTCGATTTGGAGGTTTTATGGGTCGCAACAGAATAACAAAGGCGGTGTTGTCCACTATAGTGTGCAACACTCTAGTATGGTACGACTACGTGTTGTTCGGAAGTATGGCAGGAATAATAGGTGAGCTGTTCTTCCCTCAGGAAGACGTGTACTCTTCGTTGCTTAGCAGTTTCTGTGTGTTCTTTGTGGGATTTTGCATGCGCCCATTCGGGGCAAGTATCTTCGGGCATATAGGGGACCGCTACGGCAGGAGGGTAGCGCTCACTACCTCGATTATAGCGATGTCAGTGCCTATAGGGTTTATGGCAGTGATCCCGACCTATGAGCAGGCTGGAGTGCTCGCACCGGTATTGCTTGTCATATGCAGGTTAATCCAGGGTGTATCTCTAGGAGGAGAGTCGGGGAACGCTACGTTTTTGATAGAGCACTCGAAAAAAGGCAATACAGGGTTATTCGGAAGTTTTGAGGTGTTGAGTGCAGTTCTGGGTGGTGTGTTTGCCCTGGCAGTCAAAATTTTGGTGCGACATGTCACTGGCGACGACTTTGGAATTTGGGGGTGGAGAGTACCCTTCATAATCGGATTCGTTGTGGGAATAATAAGCGTTTTCATACGGGCAAGGGGCGGTGAAAGCCCGGCCTATGAGTTACATTCTGAAAGCGAGGGACGGGGTGTTCTGACCAATGAATCCCCTGTGAAACATCTTTTAAAACATTACAGAAGACCGCTGTTGATCGCGATTTGCATAGATTGCGTAGAGAACTGCGCCTTCCACATTATTTTGGTATTCTTCATCAGCTTCGTGCAAAACTTCTCGCCTTCTGTGATAATTGGTCCTCAAACAAGTGAAATGATCGAGATAGTGATTGTGGTCATATGCGGGGTGTTCACAGTGGCCTTTGGCGCACTTTCCGACGTTTGGGGAAGACAGAAAGTCATGGGTGGTGCCTCTGTAGCCCTCTTTTTCTTGGCAATGCCAGTGTTTTGGCTACTGAGCCAAGGTAGTGCTTTGTGTGTAGGGTTGGGTTACTTGCTATTTGGCATACCATTTGCCGCCACCCTTGGCCCATCAAGTGCTGCGATGTCTGAGTTGTTTCCCACTAAGGTGCGTTACACTGGGTTTGGCATTGCAAGAAATGTGGCGTCGGCGCTTGGCGGCGGGATTGCACCCGCTTTTTGTACGTGGTTAATCCGGGCCACTGGCTGGAACATATCACCTGGGCTTTACGTAATGTTCTGGGCCCTGGTTGCAT
>JBQEQW010000051.1:0-1332 GCA_052043535.1 Anaplasma sp. | reverse complement strand
CATGGCTGTCGTCAGCTCGTGTCGTGAGATGTTGGGTTAAGTCCCGCAACGAGCGCAACCCTTGTCATTAGTTGCTACGAAAGGGCACTCTAATGAGACTGCCGGTGACAAACCGGAGGAAGGTGGGGATGACGTCAGGTCATCATGGCCCTTATGGGTAGGGCTACACACGTCATACAATGGCCGGGACAGAGGGCTGCCAACCCGCGAGGGGGAGCTAATCCCAGAAACCCGGTCGTAGTCCGGATCGTAGTCTGCAACTCGACTGCGTGAAGTCGGAATCGCTAGTAATCGCGGATCAGCTTGCCGCGGTGAATACGTTCCCGGGTCTTGTACACACCGCCCGTCACACCATGGGAGCGGGTTCTGCCAGAAGTAGTTAGCCTAACCGCAAGGGGGGCGATTACCACGGCAGGGTTCGTGACTGGGGTGAAGTCGTAACAAGGTAGCCGTATCGGAAGGTGCGGCTGGATCACCTCCTTTCTAGATAGATTGCGCCTCGTATGCTCCAAGGAGCATGCAGAGCAAGATCACTCAAGAGCGAAAGCTCAGCGCTTCGCTTCTTGCGCCCACACTTATCGGCTGTCATACAACAGAAGAGTGAATCGCGTGAGCCTGTGGAGCTGGCCTCGACAAGCCTGGCGATGAAACAGAGCGCGCGCAAACGTTCGCGTGGGTCTGTAGCTCAGTCGGTTAGAGCACCGTCTTGATAAGGCGGGGGTCGCTGGTTCGAATCCAGCCAGACCCACCACGGCACACAGAGAAATCTGTACGGGGGATTAGCTCAGCTGGGAGAGCACCTGCTTTGCAAGCAGGGGGTCGTCGGTTCGATCCCGTCATCCTCCACCAGTTCACTCTTGAGAAGGTTGGCAAACCTCAGCGGAACGCGAGTTCTTCTGAGGTTTGCCAGTCTCGATCGAAAGATCGGCTGTTGTTCTTTAACAATTTGTAGAGTCGAATCAGCGTTGTTAGCGGAAAGCACCAGCAGGTGCACCGTGCCGCTAACAACATTTTGATTGCGTCAAACATAGACTTCAACCGAGCAAGCAATTGTTTGGAAGAAGAACGGCGTAACGCGTGAATACTCAAAAACAGTTTGGATACTAAATTAAATTTAGATCTGAATTGAGTCCTTGACGACAGTGCAGTCAGCGCTGTCAAAGTTATAGGGTCAAGTGACTAAGTGCATGTGGTGGATGCCTTGGCGATTACAGGCGACGAAGGACGTGATAGCCTGCGATAAGCTTCGGGGAGCTGGCAAATTAGCTTTGATCCGGAGATTTCCGAATGGGGAAACCCACCGAAAGGTATCGTATTCTGAATACATAGGGA
>JBQEQW010000050.1:0-1099 GCA_052043535.1 Anaplasma sp. | reverse complement strand
GGTCTCCGTTTTGCTGAGGCGCCACACATCGCACCTTTGCAAGATAAAGTTCTCGACCGCGGATCTAATGTTCTTATACCCGCGCCTTCTGCTGGAAAAATACATAACGCAGCAACCCACGCACCATTCTGAATCCGAAGAGCCTCTCAACAGGACGTGGCGGCATGCAAGGATGGCGGAGAGAGAGGGATTCGAACCCTCGATACAATGTTACTTGTATAACGGTTTAGCAAACCGCCGCCTTCAGCCTCTCGGCCACCTCTCCATCGAGAACTCGGGGATTATTCTCTATTTCCCGTAAAATATCAACAGTATAATTATCCCGATTGTGCACGAAATAAGTTCCACCAACTCCCACAACACACCCCGGTCTTTTGCCACACCACGGCGCCGTGATAGGGGATAAGAACACTATTATTTCAGAGCAACCTTGTCCATGTCAGAACTGTTTCGAGCATCTATAACTCAACTCTGCCCCGTAGATAAAGAAAATGCTGAGGATGTAGAAGAACAGCATAGATGCGACTATACCGGAAAGATTGCCGTACATGGTGTGAAGTACTTTGAAGTTAGACAAGTACCAAGAGAAAGCAAACGAGGACAGAGTCCACAATGCC
This sequence comes from Anaplasma sp., assembly GCA_052043535.1. Classification (GTDB taxonomy): domain Bacteria; phylum Pseudomonadota; class Alphaproteobacteria; order Rickettsiales; family Anaplasmataceae; genus Anaplasma. Next base: position 482 of record JBQEQW010000050.1, on the reverse strand, counting down.
GTAACAGCAATGGCACCAGGAACTACAACAGAAACCCTCTGCCTGGTATTCGGCAACATAAAGTACACCCATGCGATTGAGATACACAGTACGGACTCTCCGATGGCATACTTCGCGTATCCCCAATGTATATCGTAGTCCAATGCATCAAAAACAATCGGCACCAGTACCATGCACAGCGCGCTCAGCATCATCATTGAGACGATGACAAGGAACTGCAAGATGCTGAACAGCCTGCCTAGTATGTATGGCGGAGGGGCCGAGACTCTGAATGCCCGATTCAATACAGTACGCATGCCCTCTATTGCCGAAGATGCGGTCCACACGATACCTATTATTGCCACAGTCAATAAGCTCTGCGGGGGGCCGTACACTATTTCATTGATCCTTGGTAGCAACGCCGCGATTGTCTCATGCGGCAGTTCGCTTAGGAATGCGGTTACCAATGCCTGCAAAAAGTCTTCCTGCTTATCCAATATACC
>JBQEQW010000049.1:0-3576 GCA_052043535.1 Anaplasma sp. | reverse complement strand
GCTCTCAGAGAGTGCAACCGTCGTCCCTTATGCCTGTGCGGGAGTTGGAGGTAACTTTGTAAGCGTTGTAGATGGCCATGTGCACCCCAAGTTCGCTTATAAGGTAAAAGCAGGGTTAAGCTATGCAGTGACCCCTGAAATTTCCGCTTTCGCAGGTGCTTACTATCACCGAGTGCTTGGTGATAGGGACTATGATGAAGTTCCGCTTCAGCGTATGTCTGATGATGTCACCGTCGGCCGTAGCCGTGATACTGGCGTGGCCACCTTTACCTTTGCGTACTACGGAGCCGAGGTTGGGGTAAGGTTTGCGTTTTAGGTCCTTGGTTAAAGCCCTGGTGGACCTGCCGGGGCTTTAACCTGTGCAAGGCATTGTACTCTCGGGTACGTGGTGCCGACGCGAGATAGACATGCACTTAGTCTTGTTGAGTTTCTTTATTCTTTTTTCATTGTCCTCACGGAGTGCAAAGTTGGTTGTTTAACCCTGACCCCATTGGTAGTGAAAGGGGGTTGTATTGCATGATCAGGGTGGTAGAGAGCGTTTAGTTAATAACTCACTCCCACTGTGGTGGTAACTTGGGTGTGGGCAATGTCTCGGGCACCGCGGTTGCCATTAGGTCTGGGGGCCCTTTAGTTTTTGGAGTGCAACTTTCATCGCCCCTTCCTGAGGATACGTGTTGTGGTGTGTTTGTTCATAGGCTCAGGTAACTAACGGCGCCGATACTCTTGAACTGGTTACGTTATTAGTATGTGGCTTGACAAGGCAGTGAATTGCTTATAGTCTGTGGTGTGTTTAGCCCTGCATCGAGTGCCAATGAAGAGGACGTTTCAGCCAAGTCGAATTGTGAGAAAACGTAGACACGGGTTTCGTGCCAGAATGGCGACAAAGTGGGGTCGCAGGATCCTCAATCGCAGGCGTTCTAAGGGCAGAGTTCTCTTGTGCGCTTGAGGGGAGTCATCACCCTTAAGAAGAGGAAAGAGTTCATGTGCATCAGGCTGACTGGCCGCTCGGTAAGTGTCGGCGGGCTTCTGTTGCAAGCTGGGGAAGACCTTAACTGTCCAGAAGGAGGATTTCCGATAAGGGTGGGTTTCGTCGTCAGCAAGAAGTCGGGCAACGCTGTCGCTCGTAACAGGATTAGGCGCCGCTTTCGCGTTGTGGCGCAAGATGTAGTTGCAGGCTGTGCTACGAGGGGGTTTTGCTACGTTTTGGTAAGTAGCAGTCGGCTATCGGCTATCGGTGTCGGGTCACTGCGCTCCTGTCTTATCTCGTGTCTGCGCAGGTTAGGACTCTACACGCCACAATCCTCTTTAGAGGGGTGAGCAGTGGGTTTCCTAAGCGCTTGTTTATGCATGCCTGCCGTTGCTTTACTGCTATTTACTGGACTCCGTCTGTCCTTCTTATCCGGCTGGCTCCAGGTCTGCGGGCTCCGTTTAGCGGTGTCCTCGCTGTTTAAGGACAACAATGCCAAATTCTCCTCGGTTGCCGCGGTTTGTGCCATCGTTGGTGGTAACTTGGGTGTGGGCAATGTCTCGGGCACCGCGGTTGCCATTAGGTCTGGGGGCCCGGGTTTCATAGTATGGATGACGCTTATAGTGGTGATCACCTCCATTATAAAGTATGCGACTTGTTACATCAGTATTGCTGAGCGAAAGGTTGTGAATGGCAGAACATTTGGCGGGCCTGCTGCTTATTTGCAGAATGCCTTTGGGACCAAGTGGGCCGCTTCTTCGATTGCCGGGCTCGCAACAGCGGTATGTTCTATAACCGTGGGCAATTTGGTTCAGGTAAATTCCCTATCCGTCCCCATGCACCTGATTGGGCAGCCTCCCTACGTTGCGGGCACTCTCGTGGCCTGTGCGCTCTTTCTCGTAAGCATTTTGGGTTTAAACTTCATCGCCAGATCCATATCCGCCCTTGTTCCCGCGATGACGGTGGCTTACCTGACACTGTGCCTGATAGTCATCTGCAAATCTTACGACAACATTTTACCATCTCTGGGGCTGATTTTCTCCAGTTGCCTCAAGGTTGATAGCTTCAGAAATGGAACCATATTGGCCTTCGTTTCCGAATTTCTGACGGTAATACAGGTTGGAACGCTGCGGGGCATTTTCGCCGCTGACATAGGACTGGGGCTGGAAGGTACTGTGCACTCTTTGGTCTCCAATGAGACTGGATATAAGGGTTTCGCGGCCCAGCAGAGCCTGATATCCCTGATATCGCCATTTCTCGTCGCCGTTGTCACATTCATGACGACTTTGGTTTTGCTGGTCACAGGTGTGTGGTCGGACCCCGGGCTGGAGAGCACCAGCATGTGTTTCTCTGCGTTCGTGCAGACTCTGGGCAGCGGCTATATAGAGTACCTCCTCGTTGGCCTCATGTTTTGTTTCTCTTTTACCACAGTATTGACGTGGTTGATGTGTTCTAAGGAGGCGATCTTGTTTATTACCCGCAGCGAACTTTGTGGGAAGCTTTGGACGCTTATTTTCATCGCCTCTGCTCCTGTTGGAGCCCTGTGTACGGTTAGAGTTTTGTGGGATATTGCTGATCTCTCTATTGCCTTGACTAGCGCAATAAATACCGTGGGTATATTGTTGATGATGCCAAAGTATAAGGACATGTTCATCGTTTCTCATCTGCAGAAGTAGGTAGTTCTTTCAGTACTGAATTGTTGTTTTCTTCTTTTTCGGGAGTCTTTTCTCGTGCCCGCTGGCGTTTATGTGCCATGGTCTTTTTGTGCGGGTGCTCCTTACTCTTACTGCCTCGCTCCCTGTGGTTACATAGTAGGTCCCCTCTTCTGCCGCCTTCTTCTTTGTCAGGTGCGGAACGCTGCCGCACGCTGCCGGGTAGTCTTCGTCACCCATGTAGATTACCAGTTCTACTTCCTTACACTTTTGTGTCACGAAGCTGCTTTCCTCCGATATTAGGACTTTATCATCATATTGACACCCATGGTACGTGCATTTTAATCGCCGGTCTTGCCCCTCATACTCGTTTTGCTGAACAATGTGAGGCTGGCCATTTTCCCTCGCCCAGGAGGAGCATGCGTATTCTCTTGGGTTTCCCTTTCTCATAGCATAATATAGCTTACCGTCGCTCTCCTTTGCTGCCAACCCGCTTGCATTTAAAATTATGTCCGGCGTTTGGTGCCTTGTGGCCATTATGGTCCCTACTCCTATGAGCGATAGACCCAGGTATACTCTACCTCTTCCCCTCCATATGCTGTAAATCAGCATCCCTAGCGTCATTGTTGTCACTGCTGCAGCCGGAATGCTCCTTAGTCTCGGGATTAACCATTCTACTTTTGACATGTGAATGGCTGTCTTCAATACCGCCTCTACTGCCACTTCTAACAGCCATCCTATTTGGGGCTCTATTAGCGTTGCCCTTGTCATGAGGTACACAATACCCAGAGGGATCACTATTAGTGTGGTCAGCGGCACTGCTATTACGTTCGCCAACATCCCCACTGCCGAGAAATAGTTGAAGTGGTACACCGCATATGGGGCCGTTGCTACGCTTGCTATGAATGAGCTTGCCACCGAGCTCCCCAGATATCTCACTACTCTGTTCGCTGTTAT
>JBQEQW010000048.1:0-5598 GCA_052043535.1 Anaplasma sp. | reverse complement strand
GGGTATACAAGTACACACACTGTGGAGCAGCACGCAGTGATACGCTCAATATTTGGATGATAGCGCCGCTTATTATAGTTGACCATGTTCTAGGTGAGTACGGTGTCTGTGTAAAACGCTTCTGACTTGTGTGGTCCCAAGGCCACTAGTCTAGTAGGTTGTGTTGCGCGGTGCATTGTGCAACCTCTAATTGTGGGTGCAGTGAGTATCATGGATGAGTGTGCGGGGAGGTACCAAAGCGACACCTCCCCCGGAATGGCCGTTGCAAATCCGTTACACAAGGTTGGGGACAGCCTCTAACGCGACTAAGACCCTCCCACCATCAGTAGCTTGATTGCACTGCCGTTGATTAAGGTACCTCCCACACGTTTGGTGGTGTAGAATGTGACGAAAGATTTATTTGTAAATGGATCGCGTAACACCCTCATATCGCGGTTCTCCACGATTTTATACGCGGTTTTGAAGTCCCCAAACGCTATTATCGGCAGGGCTGTGTTGCCGGCTAGCGGCATGTCCGATGTTTGATACACTGGCGCTCCGAGCAACGTCTCTTCCCCTTGCGGTCCTGGCTGCAACAGATACTGTCCGGAAGAAGATTTGAGCGATCTTATCGCCTGCAGTACGCTTCTATGCAGCAGGAAAGCGCCTCTCCCGGCGAAATATTCGTCCAAGGAGTAGTATAGAGATATCAAAGCGTCACTGTCTAATTTTGTAGACTTTACTCGTTCTATTTGTCCAGCGTTTGTGCCCTCTGCGCACGCCAAGATGCCCAAGGGTTGCTTCGTTCCGTTGCCGGATATAAAGGCCTCGTTTTCCTTTCTACTGAACGCATCTACCAAGTTGTCAATGAGCCAGCTTTCCAGGTCTACCAGCGCGTCGTCTAGTAACTTTTTTGCAATCTGCGGTTGCGCGTACAACTCGTGCAAATATACGGTGGTCTTGTTGATTTGTGGGGTTATGGTATCACTTTTTATTTCCTCCGCCCATCCAACAAAAGTGTCCTTATTGTCTGTTGTAAAGCACTCCAGGCTGTCTCCGGATATCTTTTCCACTGAGCATAGTTTCCTCATGACTGAATATTGGGCCAGACGCTTGTCCATGTGCATGGAGATTTCTTTGGGAAATAAAAATGCCAGCTCCACGGCGCTACCTAGGCTCTTTTGTGCGAGGTTGTTGACTTGGCCGCTGCGTACATATTCTCGCAGTGACTTGTACTGCAGGACTTCTGGGTCTTCGTGGAGATTAATGCGTTTTGCAGCGATTTCCAGCCTGTCCAGGCGGTCACTCTGCCGGTCAAATTTGCGACTTATTTCCTCCATGTGTTTCGCTAATGCAGCTGCTGAAGGTTGGGTGTCTGCGAGAGCATCACCTACTTGTTCCTGGCACTCAGTGTATGAGTGCGTGAACTCCGCTAGGCTGTCCTTGGTTTCGAGGTCTGATATTGTTGTCATACAACTCCTGGGATAATGATCAAAGGAATACGTGGCAGGAGTGTCAGGCACGTCGGATTAGCGGCCCGAACGGTGCCGACACATAGTGTAATTATTGTCAGGTTTGTGTGGTGTGTGTAAGCAGTAAATAGTAAGCACGGTGCAAAATCTTCCGGTAGTTTCAGATTGGGTTGTGATGTGGGCGAGCTGGGGATTGGGCGCAAGATTAGTGTACGCCTCCCGGGCGCAAACTACTTGATGCGCAACGTGACAGAAGTGTGGTGGTGGGGTTAAAGCGCGCCCGCCATGGCGCTCAGCAGGTTCAACCTTTCTAGCGTTGTTCTGACGAGCAACTTGCTCTCATCAGCCAGCTCCACAAGCGGAAGACGAACTTTTGGGGATATTCTGCCCATGAGGCTGAGAGCATATTTTGTGGGTACAGGGTTCGGCTCACAAAACAGCGCCTTGCTGAGCTCCAGAAAATTGCAGCTTACTGATTGTGCCTCGTCTAGTTTCGACAGCCGAAGAAGTTGATAGAGCTCTAAAGCGGCCTCTGGCGCGATGTTGGACACGACGGAGACACACCCAGACCCTCCATTGGCGTAAAAGGCCGATACTGTTTCGTCTTCTCCCGACAGCACCGAGAATCCCTCGGGAACGACCTTCTTTATGGCGACTACCCTTCCTACCTCGGTACAATCCTTAATCCCCACCACCCTAGGCAGCTCCGCAATTCTGGCAATTGTGGCGTCGGACATGTCTATGGCTGTTCTTTTTGGGATATTATACAGGACTATGGGTATATCCGTGGCGTCATGTATGGCCTTGAAATGCTGATATATCCCCTCGCTGTTCGGTCTGTTGTGATAGGGTGTCACTAGGAGGACAGCATCTGCCCTCACTGATTGGGCGAACAAGACACGCCTTATGGTTTCGGCAGTACAGTTCGACCCGGCTCCGGCCATGACCAATGCCCTGTGCCCTACTGCTTCTACGCACAGCCTCACGACCCTGCTGTATTCATCAAAGCTGAGAGTAGCCGACTCCCCAGTGGTCCCGCACGGCACCACTCCAGACACCCCCGAAGAGATCTGCCACTCCACGAGCGAAGCGAACCCCGCCTTGTCAAGTGAAAGGTCGTCCTTGAAAGGTGTTACCAGTGCTGTGAAGACTCCCTCAAGTTTCATGCCATGTTCCCCCGGCTGTTTGGCCCAGGATAGCACACCCTTCGCTTTAGGGCATAAGAAAAAAGCCATAAACCCTCGTCGGACACATAGGCTATTTATTGTGTGTCCTCCGTACGTTTCAAGCCCTAGTAGCCACCCAGTATGTGTACATGAAAATGGGGGATGACCTGCCCGGCCGACTTTCCGTGGTTAGTCACTAGCTTATACCCCACCTGGGCGAGACCCAGCCGTCTTGCTATTACACCAACCGCCCTGAAGAAAGCCGCCAGATCAGAACTTGAAGCTACAAAATCGTCATATGACACGTACTTGCCCTTGGGAATCACTAAAACGTGCACCGGGGCCTCTGGGTGAACATCGTGAAAGGCAAAAACCTGCTCATCCTCATACACGCTGCGACAGGGCAGCTCACCCCTTAAAATGCGTGCGAATATGTTGTTATCGTCATAAGGTTCTATCACCGCCGGCACTACACCTCCCTACTGTGAGACGATGCGCGCTCCACGGCTGTCTGCCCAGCCGAAGGAGAAAACGCCGCACCGGACTTGGCCTCCTGGCCCTGAGTCACACCGTCCAGCCCCAAGGAAGCGGCCTGAACATCCAGGTCTATATTCTGCTGAGGGTTTCCCGATTGGGTTACCTCATTACCTTGAGATTTCTTATTACCGCTCTCCAGACTATGGAGGAAGTCAGTCTGCCGCTCCGCGGCGCTGCTGCCATTCCACCCAGAAGCGAACTGGGACGTCGCGTGCCCGGTAGGTGCACTCAGGGAGAAGAACTCCACGGGTATCTCCTCGACCTGGGAGCCGGAACCAGCCACACCTGAACAATGAGCCACGTCATTCTCCGTCTCAAACACTCCACTACTATCCACGCCAAGCCCTGGACTGTCAACTCCTGAATCTTGAAGGCTGGACTCTTGGGCAGGTTCCCAGTCCGTCAGAGGCACCTCGCCACTCACGTTGGCTGCGCTTTTTTCATCAGGACTCTCTGGTGTACCAAGCTTGCCGCTGACGCGTTGCTCCTGGCCCTTATGGCTCTTACCCCTCTCCTGTACCAGCGCTTTTGCGATGCTACCGGCCAGAAGTGTGTTACCCTTCATCTCCAAGCATCTGAAAACCTTTTCTACCTCGGCCTGTATTTCCTGTTCAGTCTTGCCCTGCACGTTCAAGGTGACTTTCAGCATCCTACCGAATCCGTCCTGCGTGCGTTCGACCGCTATAGCGCCACCTAAAGATCCCAGCTCTGCCCTCAGATCGAGCAGCTTTTTGTACCCATCATGGGCGTCTTTATTATCCTTCCAACGTTTAAAGTCAAACCCGGTGATCCTAGAAAAGTCGTTGTAAAACCCTGCGCTGTTGGGGTCTATCTTGCCTTCTGGGCTGGTGTCGGCTGCGTCTAACATCTCCAGCGCACCATCGCTGAACATCTGGTTGCCCATTCTGACGACCAGCTTCCCGTCCCTGGCGTATGACGGGCTTATGTCATTGCCGCGCCTGCGTTCTTTCGGAGAGTTAAGAATTTGATCGTACTCCTTCGCGTAAGGAGCACCCTTTCCCCTGACCTTGCTGATCGCGTTGCTTATGCTCCTACCGACATTCCTGGTGCTGATAGCATTCTTATTAGCCTTTAGCGGGGTGGTAGCCACTTCTACAACAGTCCCCAGGACCTCCCCAGCCTTGGTCGCTGCCTTGCTGGCACTCTGCTTAAACCCCCTGCCGTCTCCAACACTCATATCGACCCCCTGTACTCATGCCCGCATTCCTCTGTCCTCCCACCGGCAGACCGCAGTATCAGGCGCCACGCCCGAAACCTCCGTGCACACCAGAGCACGCTAAAGCGCCCGGCCAAACCCGCGGTACGCCGCCGCCAGAGTAAGCTCCCAAACACCGGATGCCTACCTCCACCACAAATAGACCCAGGTAGACACTCCAAGATCCTCCGGATTATAGGCATTCAGCACCCGGGATGCAAAACCAAAACACTAAAAACCACCACGCAAACACAAAAATCCTGATGTGCACGCCCGGTATTGAGTGTAGAATCACATCCCGGGGCACGCCAAAGGTTAACGCATACTTAAACACGCAAAGGTTAATACACGGTTTTAAACACGCAAAGGTTAATACATGGTTAAGAAGAACGACAACACAGAGTACACTCCCATCCTTAGGCAATATAAAGCACTGAAGGAGCAGTACAAAGAGTGCTTGCTTTTTTACCGGCTTGGGGACTTCTATGAACTGTTCTTTGAGGATGCGATAATAGCGTCCAAGGCTCTTGATATCGTTCTAACACAAAGGGGAGTAGATGCTCCAATGTGCGGTGTGCCGTTTCACAGTAGCGATAACTACTTGGGCAGATTGGTAAAGTTAGGTTACAAAGTTGCCATATGTGAGCAACTTGAAACTGCTGAAGAAGCACGCAAGAGAGGTGGACGTGCTCTTGTGCGAAGGGATGTGGTCCGGGTCGTGACTCCAGGCACGCTGTTTGAGGATGGACTGCTGGATGCGAGGGAGAACAACTACCTTGTGTGTGTGTCGAATCTGGGAGACGACTACGGTGTTGCGTGGATGGACTTGTCCGCTGGGGTATTTAACGTCTGTACCAGCAAGCTGGGAAATTTAGACAGTGAAATACAGCGGGTATGTCCTAGGGAGCTGCTGATTTCTGATAAGCTCAGGGAGCGCAAGGAGATAGAGTTAATTTTGCGAAGATGTCAGTGTGCGATCACGAGCCACAGCGAGAGTTTTTTTGATGTAAACAAGGCAGAGAAAGTCTTGTGTGGAGTATATGGAGTCAATACCTTGTTGGGGCTTGGTAACTTCAGCGACGTAGAAATATCCGCCTGTGGGTCCTTGGTTGAATATGTGCGCATGACGCAGAAGGATAATCTTCCCAAGTTGAATTACCCGAAAACATGTGACGGCGGGAACTTTGTGTTCATAGATAGCACTGCGCTCCGGAGTCTAGAATTGTTT
>JBQEQW010000047.1:0-1507 GCA_052043535.1 Anaplasma sp. | reverse complement strand
AAGTTAGGGGACACTGGGCTAACCCTGCCACCTGCAGCGTTGCTGTTTGGAGGTTATAACGTTGCCTTCTCGACAGTAAACGCACAGCGCTCTCGCCGCAGAGCTGCTCAGGGGTGCCGCTCGAAATATATAAACAGCCCCGTGTGGTCCTAGCGGCACTGGGGCCTTGCACGCCAGTTGTTGTGCTGCGGCACGGTGTGGCCTAGCTGTTCATCATCTCAAAAAAGTCGTGGTTGTCCTTCGCTATGCTCAGCTTATCTCTCAGAAACTCCATGGCCTCCACCGGCCCCATTGCTGACAGCAGTCTCCTCAGTAACCACACCTTCTTTAGCAGCACTCCCTCGATCAGCATGTCTTCTTTTCTCGTCCCGGACTTGGATATGTCTATCGCTGGGTAGATCCTTTTGTCCGCTATCTTCCTGTCTAGGATTATTTCACAGTTACCCGTTCCCTTAAACTCTTCGAAGATTACTTCATCCATCTTTGATCCCGTTTCTATCAGCGCTGTCGCCACTATTGTCAGCGACCCCCCATTCTCTATGTTTCTCGCTGCCCCGAAGAACCTCTTAGGTCTCTGCAATGCGTTAGAATCCACGCCACCGGTTAACACCTTCCCTGATGACGGCATAACCTCATTGTACGCACGGGCCAACCTGGTTATGGAGTCTAGTAGTATTACCACTTCCTTCTTGTGCTCTACCATCCTCTTGGCCCTTTCTATCACTATCTCGGCCAATTGCACATGTCGGTATGCAGGCTCGTCAAACGTCGAACTCACCACCTCTCCCTTTACCGACCTCAACATGTCGGTTACTTCCTCTGGTCTCTCCCCTATCAGCAGAACTATCAATTCCATGTTCGGGTGGTTCATCGCTATCGAATGTGCTATCTGCTGCAATATCACTGTCTTGCCAACCCGCGGCGGCGCTACTATCAGTGCACGCTGGCCTTTACCCAACGGCGCAATGATGTCTATCGCCCTCATGCTGATGTCCTTTTTCTCCTCCTTACCTTCTTGGCACTCCAGCAGTATCCTCTCCTCTGGATATAGCGGTATCAAGTCATCAAAGTGTACGTATCTTTGTAGCTTCCCTATCTCCGTGTAGTTGATGCTGTATGCTTTCACCAGCGTGAAATATCTTTCCTTTTCACCTGGCGCTCTTATCTCCCCTCTGACTATATCCCCTGTCCTCAGGTTGAATTTCTTTATCTGGCCTGCCGATATGTATATGTCGTCACTACTCGCCGCATAGTTCGCTTCCGCTGACCTTAAGAACCCGAAGCCATCTGGCAGCGTCTCTACTACTCCTCCTCCTACTGCCACTCCTCCTTCGCTGATCACACGCTTCATTAGCTGGAATATTATCTCCTGCTTCAGCATCCTTCCGTTGCTTACCACTCCCAGCTCTTCCGCTGTTACCAGCAACTCCTCCGTGCTCTTCTTCTTTAACTCACACAGGTCCAATACCCTGCCTACCTCTGTGCCGCTGCCATCCGCTGCAGCCCT
>JBQEQW010000046.1:0-5606 GCA_052043535.1 Anaplasma sp. | reverse complement strand
ATCGGCGACACCTCAACACTGGCGAAGCTCGTGTGGCGTCTGGCAGAAGAATCGAACGGGGAGATCCTGACCAGCCTGTGGACGCCGCTTTCCGTTCTTGCCCAGCCGTAAGCGCCCTTCCCAGACATCTTAACCGTGACCGACTTGATTCCCGCCTCTTCTCCGTCTACTTTATCTACGATCTCCACGGCGAATCCATGAAAGTCCTCGGCCCACCTGATGTAAAGCCGAAGCAACATGGTTACCCAGTCATTGCTTTCGGTACCTCCGGCGCCCGAGCGAATCACCACGAAGCAACTACTAGAGTCGGCCTCACCGCTGAACATACATTCCGCTTTTTTATGATTGACACGCCTCTCCAGTTGAGCGACAGCCCCCCACAGATCGTTCATGAACCCTTCGTCGGCTTCGTCTGCGATGTCAAGCAATTCGACGCAGTCGGCATACTCCTTTTCTAGGGCACGAAACGAGGAGATAACCTCCCCCGCCTTCGAGCGCTCACTTAGCAGCTTTCTTGCTCTCTCCGGATCGGCCCAGAGAGAGGCAGAGGAACAACGGGCATCTAACGAACCTAAAGAACCTACCAGGCTGCCGATGTCAAAGACACCTCGCAATAGACTCGAGGTCGGCACCAAGCCTACGCACGACCTCTGAGATTAAAGACCTACCATGCACACAACCCCCTACTGCACTTCACCGCCATCTTTGGAAACCAACCTACTGAACACTACATAGAACAAAAACACACACAAGAGCAGCTTTAACATAAATACCATAGCTAGGCGACTCAACAGATGCTAGCAGATAAGCACCGAAAAAGCAAGCCGCGAAAAGGCAGTGCTATAGCAACTTTAGTTCATGTTTCGTTACATCGTTAGCGCAAAATCCCCCTCAACATACTGCACGTCATCGTTGTCCTCAAGGTCGCTAAGAAAATTCGTAAGTCTCGTGCTGAGGTCCAGAGAATCCACCGTAATTTGTTGCTTGGGTCTCCAGGACAACCTAGTCAACCTACCGTCGGAATATTTTTCGTGTAGCGAGTCCCTGATTCTACCGAAGTCTTCCACCCTGCAAATCACCACGTACACCCTGTCCTCATTCTCGCCTTGTTCCTCGAGGTCAAGGGCTCCAAGGGTGGTTGCCTCGTTGAATATATCATCGAAACTCCCCACTTGTTGTGTGTCATATACCACGAGGCCTACGTGATCGAAAAGGTAGGCGATACTCCCCTTTTCCCCAAGCTTCCCCCCGTACTTGGAAAAAACGTGCCTGAGCTCGCCCGCAGTGCGATTGCGGTTGTTGGTCAGAGCATGTACGACAATGGCAGTGCCACCCGGGCCGTAACCCTCATATGTGATCTCCTCGTAGCTATCATCGGACTCATTACCCTGCGCGCTCTTTATAGCCGCTTCTATCTTGTCTTTCGGTAAATTTTCCGCCTTTGCAGAGGCTATTGCAGCTCTGAGTCTTGGATTCAACTCTGGGATCGGAGAACCGCTTCTAGCAGCCACTATGATTTCTTTCCTAAGCTTCGTAAACACCTTAGAGCGCTTTGCATCTTGAGCCCCCTTCCGATGTTTTATATTTGCAAACTGTGAATGACCAGCCATAATCCACCCCACGGCATACTCGGCGCAAGATGCGAGGAAGTCACGGAAAACTCCCTAGCGATCCAAGCCTCTATAAAACAGATACGCAAATTCTGTCAGGAAGACAACCTTCTATTTTCGTTTTTAACCGCCAACGCACCATCTACCGCGGTGGTGCGAACTTCTCCCAACGGGCGTACAATACACCAGAAGACCGCGGTTAATAAGTGACGCAGCCCCTAGAAATTATGTAAATGCCCCAACAGACTCCCGGCATGCCTATACAGAACAGCGGCCACATTCAATATGCCACACTCATCGCAGTGCCTTCCCACAACTTGCAACGCCATAGGTAAACCACGCCTGGACAATCCGGAGGGTACGGACACCGCAGGCAATCCTGCCAAACTTGCCGGGACCGTAAAAACGTCGGTGAAGTACCTGTCAACTGCACTTATCTCTTCATCTATCCCAGTGGCCTCCACCGGAGTCGTCAGCGTCATTATATAGTCAACTTCCTTGAACGCCTTAGCAAAGTCCTGCGCAACTAAGCACCGCACCTTCTGGGCCTTTTCATAGTAGGCGTCGTAGTATCCGGACGACAAGGTATATGCTCCTATTAGCATCCTTCGCTTTACTTCCTCGCAAAAGTTCAGGCTCCTGGTGAGCTCGTACATCTCCTCCACGCTTTCCGAGTCCACCCTCGTGCCGTACCTCACCCCGTCATACCTGGCCAGGTTTGAAGATGCCTCTGAGGAGGAAATTATGTAGTACGCAGGCAGCGCATACCTGGTGTGGGGGAGGCTAATTTCCACAATCTCGGCCCCGCACTTTTGTAGATATTCTACGTTCTGACTCCACATCTTCGATATATCATCGCGGCCTTGGGGGAGGACATACTCCTTGGGTATGCCTATGCGCTTTTCCTGTATGTTGTAACTAATATGGCCCAGAAAATCCGGCACGGCCTCCTTGAACGAAGTGGAATCCTTTTCGTCATGGCCGCATATTGCCCGCAGCATGACCGCAGCGTCCTCTACAGTGCGGGTCAACACCCCAGCCTGGTCCAGAGAACTTGCGAATGCTATCATGCCCCAGCGCGAGCACCTGCCATACGTCGGCTTGACCCCGACAATTCCGCATAACGCTGCAGGTTGGCGTACCGACCCTCCAGTGTCGCTACCCAGTGCAGCAGCGCACAGCAACCCAGCTACCGCAGCGCTAGACCCGCCCGAAGACCCACCCGGTATCAGGTCTTTGTTATCCGTCCCCCTCCAGGGGTTTTTTACTGGCCCAAAGCAGCTATAAGTGTTTGTAGACCCCATGGCAAACTCATCCATGTTGAGTTTGCCCAACATGATGGCCCCTCTATCGCGCAATCTTTGGGACACTGTAGACTCGTAGGAGGGGACGAAATTCTTGAGTATGTTGGAACACGCGGTGGTACGCACCCCTTTGGTACAGAAAAGGTCCTTCACTCCCACGGGTATTCCGGACAGTGGGCCTATTGACTCCCCCTTACGCAGGCGCTCATCGACCTTTTTTGCAGACTCAAGCGCCAGTTCGCTAGTTTTGGTTACAAAAGCATTGAGCTGGTCATGCTCCACGGCATCGACGTACGCCTCAGTGAGCTCCAGCGCGGAAATCTCTTTGTTCTCAAGGCGTTGGTGGGCTTCCAGTATCGATAGCTTCAAAAGCTCTTTTTTCATACAAACAGGCCACGCAACCCCCAGCGTGCTGGAGGTTAGCATACTTTGCGCATAAGGCAACTGAATTTGAGGTTCTGCACCTGAAGATATTGCCCCAGAGTGTGGTGATCTCCTCACCAATGTGGCTGAGATGTGACCTGCAGGTAGAAGAGCCAAATTCCGGATTGCTAGAGCCCAGCTTTACCTTGAAGTGATGGATGAATTTTTGTACAATCCCCCCAATCACTGGGGCCTAAGTCGGCGTCTGTGCAGTTCAGTATCGTGCTGGTGATATGGTATACATGCCGCGTTGGCCGCGAGTCTTGGAAAGCCGTGTTCCGGACTTTAAGCTTGAGAGAATAGAGGAGCTGCTGAGAAGGCTGCATAACCCTGAGCTGCGCATGCCTCCAGTTGTGCACGTTGCTGGAACCAACGGCAAAGGCTCTACAATTGCCTTTATGGCGCGTATTTTGCGTGCTGCTGGGATCAGGGCCCATGTCTATACGTCCCCGCACCTGCAGGAGTTCAACGAAAGGATCGCGCTGAACGGTGCTAAGATATCAGATTCGTATTTAAATGAAATTTTGGAAGAGTGTGAGGCCGTGAGCGGGGATATTCCCATCACGTTTTTCGAGGGCACAACAGTGGCTGCCTTCCTTGCGTTTTCAAGGGTGGAGGCGGACGTAGCGTTAGTGGAAGTTGGGATGGGAGGCAGGCTTGATGCTACAAATGTAATTACACCTATAATAACTGTTATCACGTCTATATCCCTCGATCATGTGGATTCCCTAGGCGACACTGTGGAGCTCATTACCGGGGAAAAGGCCGGGATAATAAAGCCGGGTATTAGCTGCGTTGTTGCACCTCAGGATCCCGAGTCCATTATGAACACTATCGAGTATTACGCCGCTAGGGAACGTGCCTTTTTATACCGAGGAGGCATAGAGTGGCGGTGTAAGCAATATGGCGATGGGATGGTATTTGAGAGCGGTAGCGTTCGGTATGAGTTCCCCATGCCTTCGTTGCAGGGAAGCCACCAGATAATCAACGCGGGTAACGCTATAGCCACATGCAGCATTTTGTCTGGCAAATTTAACTACGACATCAGCTATGAAGATATAGAAGATGGGATCGCGAACACCTGGTGGCCGGCCAGATTGGAGGAAATCACCAACGGATTTTTCCGCAGTATGCTGCCCGCGAATTGGCGTATGTTTTTGGACGGGGCACACAACCCATCCGGAGCAAAGGCTCTAAGCGATTGGGCCGAACAACATTCAGAGGCTGTTCTGTACCTGATTGTGGGCATGACTAGGGGTAAAGATAGTAAGGCATTTTTGTCCTGCTTGAAGCGACAGACGAAGTTTTTGTGTGCTGTGTGTGTAAAATCCGAGCCGAGGGCCAAGCTTGCTGAAGAGGTCGTAAAAGATGCGGAGGAGCTGGGAATATGTGCTTCTGCGGAAGATGATCTACAATCTGCAGTTGGAAAGCTATTAAGTGTTGGGGATCCGAGCGTGCGGTCGACTATTCTGATATGCGGGTCGTTATTTTTGGCAGGTGATGTGTTGAGAGAGAACGCATCCTACGAGGATTTCATCTGAATTTGCAGCAGCTGTGTTGTGATGGAGTTAAGCCTGCGCCTTAGAGCACTTGCCCGACGCTTTTTTACTATGTTGGCTATGGAGTTCATGTGGTGTTCCAGTGATTAGGATAGGGACAAGGGGGAGCGTGTTGGCTATGGTCCAGGCGATGGAGGTGAAGACTGCGATCGAAAATAACTTTCCGGGTCTCCTGGTGGATTTGGTAAAAATAAAAACTTCTGGAGACATAAAAGTCAATGTGCCGTTGCATGACATAGGTGGCAAGGGCCTTTTCATCAAGGAAATAGAGGAGGCGCTCATGGACTACAGGATAGATGTGGCTGTGCACTCGGCGAAAGACGTGCCAAGCTTCTATTCGGAAGATTTGGAAATTCCTTGCGTTTTGAGGAGGGGATCCCCTATGGACGCGTTCATATCCGCTGAGTACGAGAGCGTGAGTTCTCTGCCCATTGGTGCAAAGGTGGGTACATCATCTATCAGGCGAAAAGTGCAGTTACTCGCCCGCAGGCCGGATTTAGAGATTATCCCCGTGCGCGGGAATGTGGATACAAGAATTGCCAAGATGCATGCAAAAGAGTGCGATGGTATAGTCCTATCGGAGGCTGGGATTGATAGGATATCCAGGAGGGAGGTGATAAGCGAAGTGTTACACCCCGATGTGATGCTATGTGCGGTGGGCCAGGGTGCCATATGTGCCCAGTGTAGAAGGGATGATGAGAGGATTTTGT
>JBQEQW010000045.1:0-33300 GCA_052043535.1 Anaplasma sp. | reverse complement strand
ATTCCAGCTGCGGCTGAGGACCCGATTCCCATGCGAAAGGACGCTACGCGAGAGGAAGCTCTATTACGCGATGGCTTTCGTAATAAGCTTGGCGAATTGTCCGATCCTACAGGCATCTCATTCCAGCTTAACAACCTGCTTGGCTTCTCGGGAGCTGTGGGTTACGCGCGCAATGACATCAGGGGAGAACTTGAAGTGGGGTGCGAGAGATGGCCTGTTTCGAGAGTGCGTGGTCGGTCTTGGGAAGAGGGAGATTCGGTATTTCTTTTTCCGAGGGTTGGTGAAACAGCATTACGAAAGCAAGACGTATATATATATAACATGCAAAGGACAGCCAAGGCGGCGTCCGAGCTACTCGATGACGTATATGCCTTAAGGTTGCAGTCTATACTTCACAGGATGCGGGGTGCGGACAGACTTGCGCGACAGTACGGAAATGCGTACAAGAATGCTATGGTAGAGCCAAGGACCGCTACGAATCTTTTGAGCAGAGTTGCCGAGGTTCATAAACCAGCGGGAAAGTATTCCAAGTTTGTTACGACGACACTAGAGTGGGCTACAGCTGCGGATCGGGCACGGTTTGCAAGTGCGCTTGTCGCGCCTGCCACAGAGGAAGGGGTGATTATCAAGGTTCCCAGGGTTGGGGTGACCACAGCCACTGCGAATGTGTGCTACGATGCGACATGGAACACGATCGGTGGCGTAACCCCGTATGCGTGCTTAGGTGCCGGCCTGAGTTTTATTAGGATAGTTGAGGGTAATGTAGCAGAATTTTCTGGCAAGACAGGCTTTGGACTGGGTTACGAGGTAATTCCGGGGGTCACTATGTTTGTGGAAGTCATGTACCACAGGGCTGCGCACTATGATAAATACAACATCCGTGTTACGCCATTAACGGGCAGTGAAGCCAGATTTGAGCACAGTCAGGCGCATTTATCTTGTAGTCTTTCCTACATAGCGTGGGGGGCCGGGATGCGAGTTCTATTATAGAATATAGGACTAAAAGTTCGGATATTTCCGTTGCTCCGTGCTGTGAAAGTTATTGCAGGCCTTGGTGCGCGCACAGCCTGTGGTATTATCGAGGTTTAACCTCTGCCACCTCTCAGAAAATCAAAGTTGAGTGTATTTTGCTGGCACATGCCATAAATTTTCAGCTCATGTGATTCTGCGCGAAGCGGCCAACGGTCGCGTGCGTATGGTGTAGCCACCGTTCACTTGAACAACCAGTTTGAGGATTTCAACGTTGCCTCATTAGAGCACTGCGCAGCAAGGCAAGCAGTTTTGATTTTCCCTGTGAGTCTGGGAACACATCTAGAGATGCGAGCGCGGAATCTATGTAGCCCGTAGCGAATTCTACCACCTGTTCTGTGATGCCTTGAGACTTGATGTACGAGAATGCAGTAGCGAAGTCTGCAGTTGCGTCACTCAAGGCATTTTTCAATAGCCTCTTGTCCTCCTGGCCTGCACTTGCATACGCAATAATCAGGGGGATCGTGACCTTACCGTCGCCAAAGTCGCTACCAGATGGTTTCCCTAGATTCTCGCGCTGTGCTGTGTAATCCAAAAGGTCATCCATTATTTGAAAGGCAATGCCAAAGTTATATCCAAAATTCCTCAATGCTTCCCGCTCGGAGGGCGAAGTTTTCGATAGAACAGCCGCGGATTCGCAGGAGGCTGAAAATAATGCTGCGGTTTTGGCCGATATTATTTCGAGATATTTCTCGCGCGTTATGTCCAAGCTATTACTGTGTAACATTTGCTGAATTTCTCCCACGATGATTGTACTCGAGGTCTGTGAAAGTACCGACAGGAGGCCAAGATCTCTACAGGATACGATCCACTGGAAAGCAACCGCGAAGAGAAAATCCCCCACCAAGATGCTGGTCTTATTCCCCCATATGCTGTTGGATGTACGCACACCCCTGCGCAGCCCACTCTGGTCCACAACGTCGTCGTGTAAAAGGGTCGCGCTATGTATGAGCTCTATTGCGGCGGCGACGCGTATTTTTCTCTCGTCGTCCAGTGCAAGCATTTTGCAAACTGCCAAGAGCATTACGGGCCTAATGCGCTTGCCGCCTGAGAGGATCAAGTGCTGAATTACGTTGGTAATGTGTGAGACATCACTGTTGCTCTTGTCAACAATAAGCTGTTCCACCCGCTCCAGGTCTTCCGACACAAAATCCCTAAGCTCGTCCAAAGATTGTTTGAATGTGTGTGCCATGTTCCTACTGATTATAAGTATAAGCGACCATCGAGAGCGACATTACCAGCGAGATGATAGCAACAACCCACATTCTGGCAACTATTGTCGGCTCCTCTAGGCCCATTTTTTCGAAGTGATGGTGTAGAGGTGCGATGAGAAAAAGTCTGCGTCCGCCGGTAAGTTTTGAATACGCTACCTGTGCCATTGACGACAGTGCTTCCAGGACAAACACGGAACCCGCGATTGCAAAAATTATCTCGCACTTCAGCATAATGCTAACAAGCCCCAGGACTGCACCGATGGGTAAGCTGCCCAAATCTCCCATGAATATCTTGGCCGGGTGTGCATTGAACCACAAGAAGCTCAAAGAACTGCCCACAAGAGCCGTGCAGAACAGTACCGTGTTACTTGTGCCATCAGCTGGTGACAATAAATGGCCTACAATCCCAAGGATTGTTGCGGATGTCATGATCGGGACTATGGCCAGCCCATCAAGGCCGTCCGTCAAGTTCACGGCATTCGACGATCCAATAATCACCGCGCACGCAAAAGGGATGTAAAGCCACCCCAAATGGATGGGTGTTCTGGAAAAAATATATGTGCTTGTCAGGTCCACCGGAACGCGCGATAGCATGAACAAAATCACCGACGTGATCAGTAACTGGCATACTATCTTGGTTTTTGCGCACATGCCCCTGGGGTTCTTACTCGAGAATTTTAGGTAATCATCGACTCCACCAAGCACCGCCGAGGGCGCAAGAGCTGCAAGTATGACCCATATATCCCAATACTGCAAATCCCCGAATATCGCGGTCGCCACTATGCATGGCAACAGTATGATGATGCCGCCCATAGATGGCGTTCCTTTCTTTTTTGTGATATGTGCATTCGACATACAACTACGTATGGGATTGCGCCCTTTTTGTAAATTGCGCAACAGGGTAACGGTGCGGGGTGCCATGACAAACCCTAGAGCCAGGGACACCGCAAAACAGCAGACGTAAGACCCCTCAGCAACCGTGCCTGGCATGCCCCCTTACCCTAGAGACTGTAGTAGTTGGTGAATTCTAGAGGATGCGGATGTGCACGCAAGCCCTGAACCTCCAACTGCTTCAGCTGAATGTACGAATCTATCTGCTCGCCAGTAAAGACTCCCCCCTCAAGGAGAAAATCCCTGTCTGTGTTCAAGGCGTACAGTGACTCTTCTAGGGAAGACGGCACAGACGCGAGGCCATGAGTCTCAGCTGCGTCGATATTATACAGGCTCTTTCCCCCAACTTCCTGAGGGTGAATCTTGTTCTTGATACCGTCCAATCCGGCCATAAGCTGTGCCGCGAAACACAGGTACGGATTTGCCAGGGGGTCCGGGAACCTTGCCTCTATCCTCACGGAAGCAGGATTCCCACCAGGAGCGTATGGCACGCGAATAGCTGCGGATCTGTTCTCATGAGAATAAGCTAACCACGTGGGAGCTTCGAAGTTGGGCAGTAACCTCTTATAACTATTGGTCGACGGATTTGCGAATGCGCTTAAAGCCCTACCATGCTTTATGATACCGCCTATGTAATTGAGACACAGCTCAGAAAGCTCCTTGCCATTTCCCGCAAACACATTCTCTGCACCCTTCCACAAAGACTGGTGGCAGTGCATCCCACTGCCGTTATCTCCGAACACAGGTTTGGGCATGAAAGTGACGCTTTTCCCATAGGAACCAGCAACACTACGCAAGACATACTTGCACTTCTGTACGTTGTCCGCACTTGCAACCAATTCCGCATACTGAAACCCAATTTCGCATTGCGATGCAGCGGCTTCGTGGTGGTGCAGCAGAGGGGTAACTCCCACTTCGGCCAACATCGTCAGCATCTCGGAGCGCATGTCGTGCAAGGAATCTACCGGGGCGAGCCTTGAGTACCCGTCCGTAGGCTTAATGCAGTACCCGTATTGTGTGCCGAACCCGCGGCTGCTGTCCGTTCCGCCGGCCTCCTGGCTTGCCAGCTTGAAATGCGTATAGTAAGGGGTGCAGCCAAAGCGTACGTGATCAAAAACGAAGAACTCCAACTCCGGACCGAAAAAACACCTATCAGCTACTGCAGACGACAGCATGTACTTGTGAGCCTTGCGCGCAGTGTAACGCGGGTCCCGGGAATAGTCTGAACCCTCATACGGACTCACAACGTTGCATATCACAACCAAAGACGGTTGAGGAGAGAATGGGTCCATGAACGCGGTGCCGACGTCGGGAAGCAACAGCATGTCAGACTTTTCAACTGGCTGCCACCCGGGAATTGAGGAACTGTCAAAAACAAAGCCAGCGGAGAAAATCTCCGCCTTGAGCGACGCAGCGTCATGGGTCATATGGTGCCATCTTCCTAGGAGACTGGTGAACCTCCAGTCAACAAACTTAACAGAATTTTTCGCAACATAATCCAGCAGGTCCTCTGCGCGTAGGAACATAACAAAATCCAGAAGTGTTATCAATAAAACTGGGGCGGAGCATAGCATGTTTTTCACACCTTGGCAACCAGACAGCCACGCCTAGTTGTAGGGATTGTTGCCCCGAAATGCATGTAGGATCGCCAAGACTTTTTGACTTCCGCAGGCAAAGAGGTTACCATCCCGGCTAGGTCTGTCAGCCCTAGAATGTGCCTGGGTCCCGTAGCTCAGTGGTAGAGCAGATGGCTTTTAATCATCGTGTCGCGCGTTCGATACGCGCCGGGACCACCACACCATGTTTTGGCATTGTTGAAATTGAGAGCAATGGAGTTCAAGTCTGAGTTTTTGGCCGTGCTGCAAGAGCGGGGGTACCTGCATCAGTGCACTGATGCTTCAGGATTGGATGACCTGATGACGGAAGGCGCGATCACCGCATATATTGGATTTGACTGTACCGCACGAAGTCTGCATATCGGAAGCCTAGTGCAGATTATGGTGATGCGGTATCTACAAAAGTTTGGCCACAGAGTGGTGGTACTTCTGGGTGGCGGTACTACCAAGATAGGGGATCCATCAGGCAGAGATAAGGCCAGGACTATGCTGTCTGAGGAGAGCATTGCGGCCAATAAAATGGGGATCATTGCGACAATCAGCAAGTTTCTACATCAAGGCGAGAATGTGCTCATTGCGGATAACGACGAGTGGCTAGGTGAAATGCGCTACCTTGAATTTCTGAGAGAGGTAGGCAGCAAGTTTTCTATCAATGCCATGCTTACCCTCGATAGTGTCAAGGGACGTCTGAATCGGGAACAAAGCATGAGTTTTTTGGAGTTTAACTATGTGCTCCTGCAGTCATACGACTTTGTGGAACTGTACCTAAGGTACGGGTGTGTCCTTCAAATAGGAGGTTCTGACCAGTGGGGCAATATTGTAAACGGCGCGGAGCTGGGGAGAAAGTGCGGTACTGCACAACTTTATGGGTTGACCACCCCGCTCCTGTTAACCAGCACAGGAGAGAAGATGGGGAAAACCGCGGACGGGGCGGTATGGCTTGATGCCACCATGTTCGGGCCGGAAAGTTATTGGCAGTATTTTCGCAACGTTCCGGATACAGAGGTCGGTCAATTATTGCGCCTGCTAACCGAATTACCTCTAGGTGACATACAGAGGCTGGAAAGCCTGAAAGGTGAAGGGATCAATGAAGCAAAGAAAATCCTGGCCACTGAAGCTACCAGCATATGTCATGGTGAAGAAGTCGCACATGCAACGGCACGCTCCGCCCTGCAGGTGTTTGAACGTCATGATGATTCGGGACTGCCTGACTTCTTGTTGAGTAGGCAGCATGTTGATCAGGGGGTATCTATCGCCAAGCTGCTGCAGTTGTTAGGGCTGGAAGATAGCATAAGTGCTGGTAGAAGGCTTATCAGGGGTCGGGGCTGCAAGATCAACGGTGCGACCGTAGAGGATGCAGACCGTGTGTTGTCGCATGCAGATTTTGCCGATAATGGCGGCTACATCACAGTATTTTGCGGCAAAAAGCGACGCATAAAAGTGACGCTAATGAGCTGACCCCCTGCCATAGGTGGCATATGCGCCACTTACTTGCTGGGGTGTGTCCCGCGATTTGTTATATACGTAATGCCGGGGTTCGTGTTATCATAGGTTGCAGATGTGGTTGGTGAGGCCGCAAGATGTGTGCTGGCGGTTTAGCGTGTCCTGTTGCTACTTTCCAGGGTTAGAAGTTATGGTGTCAAATTGGGGCGCCCATGTCAATCAGCGACGCTTTGTTGATATGATGCAGCTGCAGTGTTTGTGGTAACAGAAAGTGCTTAGTGGTATTGTTCCCGGTGGATGTGGGTTGGTTGCTCAATGATAGATTACGAACAGGTTTTTCTTGAGAAGATACGGGTGATCAAGGAAGAGGGTAGGTATAGGGAGTTTACTGGATTCCGCCGTGTTCCCGGAAGGTTTCCGTACGCAATCGAATGTCAAACGGAGAGTGTTGTGACGTTGTGGTGCAGCAATGACTACTTGGGTATGAGCCAGAATGAGCGCGTGCTTTCCGCAGCTCGGGACGTTGACGTTAATGTGGGGGCTGGGGGTACACGGAACATCTCCGGAACCACCAAGGAAGTGATAGAGTTGGAGCGGTCCCTGGCGGATCTGCATAACAAACCTGCAGCCCTGACGTTCGTGTGTGGATATGTGGCCAACCAGACGAGTATCAGCACAATTCTGTCTATGATTCCGGACATTGTGGTTTTCTCGGATGAAAAGAATCACTCGTCCATGATTGAAGGCATTAGGTCCAGCGATAGGGAGAAACACATCTTCAGGCACAACGATGTTGAGCACCTAGAGGGTTTGCTTAGGGCTGCCGGGTCTAGGCCCAAGATGATATTGTTCGAGTCGCTTTACTCTATGGACGGTGATATTGCGCCTATGAGGGAAATCTGTGACTTAGCAAGCAAGTACAATGCCGTCACGTATTTGGATGAAGTGCATGCAGTAGGTATGTACGGCGCACGTGGGGGTGGCATTTCTGAGCGCGAGGGACTGGCCGACAGGATTTCGGTCATACAGGGTACCCTATCAAAGGCGTTTGGGGTTATGGGTGGATACATAGCGGCCTCAAAGGGCTTGGTGGACGTTGTGCGGAGTTTTGCTCCTGGTTTCATATTTACTACCGCGATTTCGCCTCTAATTGCGGCATCGGCCGTGGCAAGCGTAGAGCATTTGAAAGTCAGCAGCGTCGAGCGAGAGAAGCATAGGCAAGTTGTTCAGAAGGTGAAAGGTGCCATGCTGCGGGCGGGTATAGAGTTCGTCATGACCGACACTCACATAATACCCATAATGGTGGGGGATGCTGAGATTTGTCGAGAGATCTCAGGGGCACTGCTGCGCGACCATAAGATATATATTCAGTCAATCAACTACCCCACAGTACCTCTAGGCACGGAGAGGCTGCGGATTACCCCGACGCCCTTTCATACAGATGACATGATAGAAAATTTGATTGGGGGGCTACTACAGGTGTTCCAGCGGTTTTCCATTCCCTTGGCCAAGGGTTATGTAAAGGCGTAGACGCTGCGTGATTCTATTCCGGGGACGCGGGTGGATGTATGCCAACGGGGCTACTCTTGCCACGCGTTCTTGAAGTGGGATATGCCGTTTCTTAGGGAGATACAATAGGCATCGAAGCTAATCTGATGTTCAGCAAATTTTGGGTTGTGGGCAAGAAAGTGTTTTGCGGTCCTGACGATGGATGCGCGCTGTTTTGAGCTGATGGGTACTTCGCTGAACCGGGAGAACAGGCTCGTCTTTACCTCTATGAAAAAAAGTTCCTGCCCTCGCTGCACTATCAAGTCTACCTCCCCTGCTGGGGAGCGGTATCTGTGGTGGAGCACCTCCTGCAGCTTTACCTTACACAATAGCAGCACTATCACCTCTCCCACGTAACCAACCAGGTTGCGGGCCCTGAACATTATGCTCTCCTGAATATAAAACAGCGGCAACACTGCACTGACTGCAGCTTAACGAATATACGCGGTAGGCTGATGCTTTGCAAGCGGTCCTTGCAACCATTTCTCTTGAATGGAGTGATAAAATCACATAGACTTGCGGGCTTGTAGGTTCACTCGGATGGCAGTGCTCCCCCGTATTATTCCCGATGACATCAACTTCGACTTCGTGCGGCAGCGGAAGGTCGCTATGTCTTTGAGCCTGGTTTTGGTGCTTGTGTCTCTGCTGCTTATTGGAATTAAGGGTGTGGTGCTCGGGGCCGATTTTACGGGTGGCATGGTGGTGGATTTCCAGCTCGATGAGGGGAGTACAAGCATCGATCAGGTCAGGTCTGTGTTTGTTGAGACCAGTCTTCGGGGGCTTTCCGTACAGGCTCTGGGGGAAGGCGGCAGGGAGTTTATAGTTATATTCCGCGGCGGTATGGAAGGTCCCCAGGCGGTGGATGAGGTGAAAAATGCGCTGGAAACAATAGGAAAGATTACATACAACAAGCTTGACTACGTAGGCGCACAAGTTGGTGCCGGACAGATAGTCAAGGGGGTCACCGCTGTGTTATGCTCCTTGTTTGGCATGTTTCTGTATCTGTGCTGCAGGTTTCAGTGGCGGTTCGCCGTAGGCGGTGTTCTAGCGCTCATGCACGATGTGGTAATAACCATGGGTATAGTGAGCGCCACTGGCATTGAGTTTGGGTTACCAGCGACCGCTGCGGTTTTGATGATCATTGGTTATTCGGTGAATGACTCCGTGGTTATATACGATAGGATCAGGGGGTTGATGCGGGACAATGAAAGTCAGGATCAGATGGACCAGATCATAAACGCTGGAATAAACTCCACGCTCTCCAGAACCTTGCTCACATCCGGTACTACCCTGCTGGCAGCCATCCCGCTCATATTGCTGTGTGAGGGTGCGGTACGAGATTTGGGCATCATCGCAGTTTGCGGCATTGTTGTGGGAACATACTCGTCCATATTCGTGTCGGCACTGCTCCTGACCGGTGGTGCGCACCAGGCTGTGAAACGGCGTATCAGAAAAAATGCGGCATAGGTCCAGGGGGTTGTTACACTCATGCTCCCCATTTTACTGCCCCTAAATTAACAATTGATGAGTTTACCCCCCACGGCACGTGTCAGGTTTTCCACGCACCCCTGCGCGGGAAACCTGACACAGGCGCACAATAGCCGCTGCGTAACACTGTGTTATGCCGTCTGATGCGCTTGAGAACACGCTCTGCGCCAGAACGACCGCACGAGGAGCACTCAGACAAAGTTACCACGAGGAAATAAACCTAAGGGCCAGCAAAAGTCGGTGAGCCGCCCTGCAGGCACTGACGGCTCACTGGTGCGCGCCTGCCTGCAAGTGCAACGAGATGCCAAAACAAAAGAGGCCGGGACCGGAATCGAACCGGTATACAAGGATTTGCAGTCCTCCGCATAACCACTCTGCCACCCGGCCAGGCTAGCTGGCGTAAACTTCCACGATGTTACGCAGCAAGGACACAGCATCCTCCTCAGCTCTCTGGAAAGAGTTTCGTCCCATTATAGAGCCATCCCCGCCGCCCGCTCTAACAGCTGCAACTTCGTCGAGCAAGTCTTCGTCGCTTCTCGTGCTACCGCCCGAGAATACTACCATCCTCCTTCCGGCAAAGCAAGACCTCTTGACGTACTCAACCCTCCGTGCAAGCGACGACACATCACACTCCACATTGTCCCGTTCGACATAGCTCGTAGGTAGTTTCACTTTTATGATATTGGCCCCTATCGACGCTGCAACGTGTGCAGCATACGAGACTATATCTATGGCGGTTTCACCCTTCTGCGACAAATCTCCACCACGAGGGTACGACCACACAACCACGGCTAGACCGTAAGACTTGGCTTCGCTTATCAACTCTCTGGCCGAGTTTATCATAGCGAGGAAAGACTCAGAGCCAGGATATATTGTGAGTCCAACTGCGACGCACCCCAGACGCAAAGCGTCCTTCACGGAGGCCGTCACCGCCTGATTGGGAGGTACCTTTTTTGCGGACAGCGCAGTCGAGCTATTGATCTTTAGTATTAATGGAACCATTCCTGCGTATGTCCTGGCCCCACACTCAAGCATTCCCAGAGGTGCTGCGAAGGCACTAAACCCACACTTCACAGCGAGATTGAAGTGATAATGCGGATCGCACGCATCAGGATTGACCCCGAAGCTCTTCACCGGTCCATGCTCGAAACCCTGATCCACAGGTAGTATGAGAAGCCTACCAGTGTTTGCAAGCGCCCCATGTAACAAGAGCCTGGCCAGATTTGCGAGAACACCCGGGCTTTCGCTCTCATAATAGCTCAGGACACGCCTAACTCGCTCACCTAGATCCATGCCACCACTATGAAACCGCACACAAAAGGCCACAGAACAGCACGTCAGGGCGCGACGTTGACAAAAACTCACATGGCCTACACATTATAGAGGGAAAGCGTCCGATTTCAAACTAAATCTGGGTTGCTCCCCTGGTCCTGACAGCGGCACCACGGGTTTGAGTTGTAGGCGAAGTGAGACCTCAGCACGCGGTCGAGCGAGCCTTCCAGGACCGTGAACCACGCGGCATATCCTCTGCCAAGGCCGCGTAACCCAGCGTGACGAGGTATCGCACTTTCCCCGGGCACCCCTATGTCAGCATCGTCAGTGGGTCTTCCACGTAAGCCTTAAACCGATTCAAAAACTTTGCTGCGAGTGCTCCATCAACGACCCGGTGGTCCACAGAGAGCGTCACAGTCATGACGTCTGCAGCGACAATACGTCCGTCCTCCGCCACTACCGGCCGTTTTTCCGACGCGCCCACAGCCATGATACAAGATTGGGGAGGGTTGACAATCGCATAGAACTCGCGCACCCCAAACATCCCCAAATTAGAGACTGTAAACCCCCCGCCCTGGAACTCGTGCGGCTGTAATCTTTTATCTTTTGCTTTTGCCGCCAACACCTTCACCGAGCTGGATACCTCTGACAGGGACTTAGCGTCAACATTCTCAACCACGGGCGTTATGAGCCCATCGTCTATGGAAACCGCAAATGATACGTCGATACTCCGATAGCGTCTTATCTTGTCGCCTTCCCATGAGGAGTTGATCTCCGGAAACTCTTTCATAGCCAGAGCCACGGCCTTAAGTACAAAATCGTTCACAGTGATCCTGGTGTCCCGATTCCGACTGCTATTGATCTCGGCCCGCAGCTTCAGCAGTCTTTCAACCACGCAATCCGCAGCCAAATAGAAGTGCGGCACTGTGGTTTTAGACTCCAGCAACCGCTCAGCGATCACGCGCCTCATGCTGGTAAGTTCTACGGTATGGGCTGCTGCCTCTTCTACAGCAGGGTTGATCCTGCCCTTTGCCGCAGCAGCAAGCACATCGTCCTTGACTACCCTCCCATAGGGACCAGTACCCGATATTTTTGTGATATCCATAGACATTTGCGCGGCTATCTTGCGTGCTAGTGGGGTGGCCTTTACTCTGCGACCCTGCACCGCAGCTGGTGGCGGCGGTGCACTCACGGTACCCGATGGCTCTGGCAGCGCCTCGAGTTCTCTCTGGGCTGCCTTTTTGCCTGTGGAAGCGGGAGCGGGTGCCGCTTCTTCGACTGCCAAGGCACTACCACCGCCGTCCTGAGTACAAAACGCCTCCACGGACGCCACGTCCTCGCTGCCTACTCTAACCACGGCTAGAACGCTGTTGACTAACACATCCCGGGCGCCGTCCCGCACCATGATCTTGTGCAACACTCCGGGCTCGTCCGCGTACTCAAATTCCATTACGGCCTTGTCGGTCTCGATATCCGCCAGTATGTCACCCGGCCGGATGGAATCCCCCTCTCTCTTGTGCCACCGAGCGACGACGCCGCTCTTCATCGTAGGAGAAAGGGCCGGCATCAATATCTTGACTGGCATGAAACAACTCAGACAGGTTCACTCCACAAGGCAGGGTCAGCTTCTACAGCATTACGACACCCATGTCAATCGAATTGTACCGGTAGACGCTCCTCCGTTGCAGAGGTGCTCAGATCTGGACCTCTACGGTTTTACGGAGTCCAGTACCAACCGCGTACCAGGCGCACAGCCGTGCTTTCAAAAGGTCAGAGCGGGCAAGCGTTGCCCCTCTTGTGGCTGACAGTAGGACCAATGCAATTTCTGGAAGACGGGCGCGAATGCCCCGTGTGCGACTCTACTTGGCCGCGATTCCAGCCAAGCATCTAGATTTGTGACGCGACCGGGGTATCCCTTGGATACTTGCCGGCCGCTTGTCGTAGGCGTAGCGATCAAGGGAAAGCCGGCTTCATCACCTGGACCCGCCGTTACCAAAGCAGGGACGACCCCCACTGCGGGTCGCACAGGCACGCCCGACAGGTACTACTGACTAATCACCAAAGACTAGCGCGTGGGTGTGCGTAGCTTAACGCGCGGTACCTGACGGCATCTTGTGGACCAGCACGGCTACTTTAAATAGAGGCCGCGTGTTACTATTGCTCCGTGGCAGCGTTGACTATCTTCTGCATGTGCGGGTTCATGATCTGCATGAAGACCTTGACCAACTCTTCGCGGGACTTCATGTCATCGCCGTTCTCAGCAGCAGACTTCGCTATCAGCGGGATCAACGCCTTAGTCAACTCAGGCACAGCAGAAACGATTTCTTCCTTCATCGCATTCCGCACTTTGTCGCTTATTTGACCACCGAACTCCTCTTCCATGCACTTAATCAGCTGCTCTATCTCACCACGAGACGGCACCCAGCTTTGTGCTCCGCTCCCAGCCGCCTTAGCAGGATTGGAACCGGACCCCCGCCCTGATTGTTGCCTAGAAGGAGCACCAGCAGCGGCATGGTTACTATTCCGTTGTTCTGAGCTCATACTAAACCACCTTATTGCCTACTGGGGGGAGGGTACACGAAATTTATTAAAAAATTTATAACTTGCTACACAAGGAATACATCCAGCGCCTCGGTAGGCGCACATATGACCCACTCGTGCGATTTTGTATTACACGACATTTGATCAGGCCCCACAAGACTGAGCCTAGGGGCCACAGCAAGCTCTCTGCCGGGAAGACCCCCTTAGGGAATGGGCACATGACCACGCACAATGTACCATGATTTCAATTTTTGGCTAGGACCCGCAACAGCGCGTTAG
This sequence comes from Anaplasma sp., assembly GCA_052043535.1. Classification (GTDB taxonomy): domain Bacteria; phylum Pseudomonadota; class Alphaproteobacteria; order Rickettsiales; family Anaplasmataceae; genus Anaplasma. The sequence goes on along the minus strand of JBQEQW010000045.1, from coordinate 19,979 downwards.
GCCGGTCCGTGTGCTAAGAATCTGTGAGCGTACCGACTAACCGCCGAAGGATCTGCAGGTATATCGGGCATATAAGGAACGTTTGTGAGCCACTGGGTTTGCCAGAGGCTCAATGCCTGGTCGGAACGCATTGCTGCATCTTTGCATTTGGGCGAGACATTAATAAAGCTTTGCGCTGCTAGGAGGAGTCCGGTAGCATTAGGCGCGCGCATTTTCTGGGGCAATATGTTAGATGATAGAAGGGGCTAGGAATTTTAGATGTCTACAGTTGCGATAGTCGACTTTGGTTCTCAGGTGACTCAGCTGATAGCCAGAAGAGTAAGGGAGCTGGGTGTGTACAGCGAGGTGTTTTCGCCAAACGCTGATTTTCGTACAATGATTGATCGCGGTGCCAAAATTGATGCCTTTATCTTTTCTGGAGGCCCTAATTCTGTTGGGCGGCTGCACGAGGCTCCCAAGGTGGTATCGGATGTAATGGATCTAAATGGTCGTCTGCACATACCCGTGCTGGGCATATGCTACGGGCTACAGGTGTTGGCTTACTACTTAGGTGTTGCGGTGGGGTCAGAACAAGCCAGAGAGTTCGGACGGGCTCAGCTAGACGTTGTTGCGGATTCTCAGATCACCAAGGGAATTTGGAAGGTAGGTAGCAAGGTTGATGTGTGGATGAGTCATTCAGACAGTGTAGTTGGCAGTGTACCCCAAGGTTTTAATGTGGTAGCGCGCAGTGCCGACACTGGGGTCATCGCCCTGATAGACAATGAGGAGAAGAAAATCTACGGGGTGCAGTTTCACCCCGAGGTGGCCCACACCCCAGATGGGAGGGAGATCTTGAATAACTTCTTAACAGTAGCGGGATGCAACAGAGATTGGGCAGTAGGTTCCCTTGTTCATGCCCGTATTGATGCTATAAGGGGGGCCACGGGTGGTGAGCGAGTGGTGGCTGCCATTAGCGGTGGGGTTGACTCGAGTGTGGCCTCCGTCCTGGTGCATAGGGCAATAGGGGATAGGTTGATCTGCGTGTTTGTCGACACCGGGTTGCTGCGCAGAGGCGAGGCGGATGCGATGCGGTCTCTGTTCGCTGATGAGGTGGGGGTGCCTGTCACCGTGGTGAGCAGGGGTGATTTGTTTCTTAAGCGCCTCGAGGGTGTTAAGAACCCCGAGGAAAAACGTAAGATTATCGGCAGGACGTTCATAGAGGTTTTCGAGGAGGCGGCGCGTGGTTTGGGGGATGTTAAGTTCCTGATGCAGGGGACGATCTACTCAGACGTAATAGAATCTGGTGTGGGGGAGTCCGGTGCGAAGATCAAGTCTCACCACAATGTCGGTGGGTTGCCAAAAGCTATGAACCTGTCGCTCTTGGAACCGCTTCGGTGCTTGTTTAAGGATGAAGTTAGATTACTGGGCAAGGAACTCGGTGTTCCGGATGCGATACTTGGGCGGCATCCGTTTCCGGGACCCGGACTTGCCGTGAGGGTTGTGGGTGAGGTCACCGAGGAGAGGGTCGCGTTATTGAGGGAGATAGACCACATCTATATAGAGATGATGCGCGAAAGTGGCCTGTACATCCACATATGGCAGGCCTTTGCAGTCCTTGTGCCTGTACACACTGTCGGGGTCATGGGTGATGACAGGGCCTACGGCTACGTATGCGCGTTAAGGGCTGTCACTTCCAGTGATGGTATGACGGCGGATTGTTTTCCTTTTGGGGAGCGGGACGCAAGAAAGTTGGAATTTCTGGAGTTTTTGCAGAAGGTTAGTAGCGCGATCGTTAGCAATTTGCGTGAGGTGAACAGGGTGGTGTACGACATAACCTCGAAACCTCCTGCGACGATCGAATGGGAGTAGCGAGCGCAACAGTGTTGTTGTTTGAGAGGGTGTCATGGTGGAGAAAGCGGTTTTGGAATTCGGAGATCGCAAGGTGCTTCTGCCCGTGCTACGCGGGAATGATGGCGTGCTTGCGGTGGACGTTACGAGCCTCTACAGGGACTCTAAAATTCTCACTTACGATCCTGGGTTTATGTCTACTGCTTCATGTAGGTCTGCGATTACCTTCATAGATGGGGACAAAGGGATCCTCCAATACCGTGGGCTTGATATCTCCACAGTTACCAGGATGGACGGCGGGTTCTGCGAGGTGGCATACTTGCTGTTGTACGGCGGCATGCCTGACCCGAAAGCACTGGGTGATTTTTCCAAGACAGTAGCCAAGGGATACCACGTGCCGGATCAGGTTATGAGCGTCATACGGTCGTTTCCGAAAGATTCGCACCCCATGGCCATTTTGGTTGCGAGTTTTGCCGTGCTTTCGGCCTTGCACCAGGGGAGCAACACTTTGGATCCACTGAACAGTGCCATTATTGCGATATCCAAAGTTCCCGGGATCATTGCTGCCATTTACAGGCACACTGCGGGCTTGCCGTTCATTGACGTGGATACCAATTTGGGATACGTGCAGAATTTTGTGCGCATGATGTTGGGTGACTTGGGCGGGGCACGCGAGAACGCGGTCTGCAAGGCACTTGAGGCCATGTTTATAATGCATGCGGATCATGAGCAAAATGCCTCCACGGCTGTGGTGCGGGCGACCGGAACTGCTGGATCAAACCTGTTTGCGTGTTTGAGTTCTGGTGCAGCGACTTTGTGGGGTCCCGCGCACGGTGGGGCAAATGAAGCAGTGATCAACATGCTAGAGGAGATAGGAAGCCCGGAAAATGTAGACGCGTTTGTCAAAAGAGTGAGAAACAAAGAGGATGGCGTCAGGCTCATGGGGTTTGGTCACAGAGTGTACAAGAGTTATGATCCTAGAGCCTCGATAATACGGGATATTTGTAATGAGACATTGCGTGAGTTGGGTAGAAGCGACAAGTTGTTGGATGTTGCAGTTGCGCTTGAGAAGGTGGCTCTGGAGGACGAGTACTTTGTGGCACGTTCTTTGTACCCTAACGTTGACTTCTATTCCGGGATAGTCCTAAGGGCGGTGGGGATTCCAGTAAATATGTTCACTGCCTTGTTCGCGCTTGCGCGCACTACCGGATGGGCGTCACAGTGGCACGAAATGGTTACACAACGTGGCGAGGACAGCAAAATATGCCGACCCCGCCAACTTTATATAGGCAAGCTGGGTGCTGGTTGATAGAGTGTATTTGTGCAGCTGCAACCAATTGCCGGGCGATTCGGGGGATTTTATAACCGCTGGGTGCCGGTGGTTGTTTGTTGGCTCAGGATTGTGCCGTCTTTACAGCACGTGTAACTGATGCAGCAGTTGTTGTGGTCATATACTATGCGTTGAATGCTGTTGGTCCTATTGAGTGACGGTTAGGCCGTTGATATGCGACCAGTATGGCTGTTTTTTTTGTATTATTGGGGTTCTGTTTTGGTGTGTATTAAGGCACTTGAGTATGTGCTGGAGAAAAGGTCGTCCGCGGTTGAAGATTGGTTTGCTGACAGGTTTCGTCGGTATCCTGCAGTCTTGAACACCTCCATAGACATTCGCAGTTCGGAGTACAAGATAGCTCCGGTTGACGTAAACTTTTTCCCTGCCGGGTACAATAATTTTGGTGAACATGCAAAAAAAAGGGCTATGGATGCCCTGCTCAAGTACTTGCAAGATCACTTGGGATCCAAGATACTGATTGTTGTTGAGGGCCACACCAGAAACAGAAAATACGTTGATAGCGTCATAACACTTGGGGACATGCTGTGCGGCCTTGGTTTCAGTCTGGAGATTGGTGCCTGTGGAATGGCCGAGGACGTGAACGTGTGGTCCTCGTCGGGTACTGCGCTGAACTTAAGGGCCATAGTGAACCACGGAGGTGAAGTCAGCACGGCCTCGGGTTTTACTCCGGATCTTATTTTGTTGAACAGCGACCTGACCAGCGGAATTCCCGGCGTTCTTAACGATGTGCAAGCCCAGCGCGTTTTACCGCCGTTGTGTTTGGGCTGGTTCCGTAGACGGAAATCCAGGCATTTTGGTATATACAGCAAAGTAGTTGAAGAATTCTGCGAGGAGTTTGGGCTCGATGCTTGGGGGTTTTGTGCACTGTTCAGACACTGTGATAACGTGGATTTTGTCAACAGGAAGGGTGTTGATTATGTTGCTGATGGCGTCGATGATTTGATCGACCAAATCAACCAGAAGTTTCGCTTTTACGGACTTAACTGTACACCGCATGTTTTTATAAAGGCTGACAATGGCACCTACGGCATGGGTGTGGTAGAGGTTTACAGCGGGGAAGACGTGCTTAATATGAACAAGAAAAATCGCAACAAGATGCGTAGAATTAAGGGTAACAATCCAGTGACCAGTGTTGTCCTGCAGGAGGGCGTATCAACAAGCGAAACGTTTGACCATCATGTTGCGGAGCCCCTGCTGTATTTCGTGGGGGACGAACCTGTGTGTTACCTGTATCGGTACAGTGCAACTAGGAGTAAGTTCGAGAACCTCAACACTCCAGGCTGTGGTTTTGTGGATGTGGAACACGCGGTTGACGAAAAAAAGAAACAAATCTGGCGCGTGGTGGGCAAACTAGCTGTTCTAGCCTCGGCAGTGGAAGCGCAAGAGATGGTCAACTCCTACGATTGGTGGTGACTAGCAGCTGTTGGCGGGCGAGGTCTCGTACTGGTGGTTTGCCTGTCTACAACGCGCTTCACTAGCAGAGTGAGAGAGCACATCAAGTATTTGAAAATCATCTCTTGGGTTGTATCTGATAGTTTACACTGTATTTCCGTCTCGAGTAGCCGCCCCAGGATCAACTGCACCGTTTTGTAGGGAAGAGATAAGGCGTGTTTTTTGAGCCTAGGTACCAGCCTGAAAAATACTGGGGGCTGTATCGACCTCATGGCTTGATCGATGCTCTCTCCATCACGAGTTTTTCTTATCAGATATTCAACTCTCATGAAATACTTCAGGCAGGACCTGATTATCAGCACGGGTGCGATCTTGTTCTGGAACAGCGCATCAGCGAGTTTTAAAAAATCTTCTAAATTGCCGTCCGCTATCGCTACGCACAGATCGTCAAGTACAGGGTCCAAATCTGTGGCCAAGCTCTTCTGTACATCCTCTGTGGATAAGTTTTTGTCCTTACCTAGGTACAATAGCAGCTTTTCCAGTTCTGATTGTATGCAGGCAGAGCCTTGCTGTAATGAGTCACAAAGGAGCCGGAAAGCCTCCTTTGTGTGAGAGATACCATGCTGGGAGAGAAAATCGTCCACTACGGGACCGACGCTGTCTTCCTTATAGCACCCTACCGCGGCAAAAGTCTTGTGTCTATTGTAGTAATCCTTCAGTGTGGACGCTCCTGGGAGTTCTCGTGCCTGAATGATCACGTAGCAATGCTGGGGGTTGATTTTTTCGAGCGCAGCTTTAAAATCGGCTCCCAACGCATCTTTCGCGTCGGTGAGCAGTATGAGGGATTTCTGGTTAAACATTGGAACAGTCATCATGTTGACGAGCAGCTGCTCTGGGTCCTTCGCAACTTGTGCAAACACCATCCTGTGGATCACAAACTCGCCATTTCGGTTCATGAGGTCCAGAATTTTTTGGGTGTAGAGGCCAACTCTGCTGCAATCGCTGCCGTATAGCAGCACGCTCGTGTACGCTTCAGGACTTTTGAAAAAATCCCGAAGCTTTGATGGAGTGATCTTCACTGATAACCTCTCGGGGGCCAACCCGTAACGGTACCACAACCGTATGCGGCGCACGGACATGATATAGATCTCCGGCCATAACGTTAAGAGAAAAATGTTTGGAAGCACAGGCTGCCGTTACGAGCGCGGCGTTGCTTGGAGATATGCAGAAATATACGGAAAAGTGCGTTCAGGTATGAGCCTTGTTACCTGCTAAATGTTGGGTGTTATAGGTGCTGAGCTCCGCAAGTGCTGATAGTCTTCCGGCGCTTTGTCACCAGTTGCGGTGTTGTGACACTGGAGAAATTGTCACTGTGTTGGAAGCGTGCTATAGATGTTGGTCCGCGAGTTCGAGCAGAGTTTATGGGTTTGGAGTGGCTACTAGCGAGACGATATCTGCAGTCTAACAAGTGGAGGTTTCTGTTTTCTACTGCAACGGTTCTGTCCATCTTTGGCATTGCTATTGGAGTGGCGACTCTCGTGTCGGTAATGTCGGTTATGAATGGTTTTTCTGCCAGGTTGTTGTCTAGTATCTTGGGCATGAACGGGCACATAACGGTTCACTGTGCAGGTGCTCACTACCCTAGTGTGGTTTCCGAAGTAAAGCAGATCCCGGGCGTTGTTGTGGCTGCCCCGGTCATTGAAGGGCAGGCGATGATTAAATGCGGGCAGGAAGTAATGGGCGCGGTAGTCCGGGGCATGAATATGCAGGATATACGTAGCAAACTGTCGGGGTATATTGTACGCGGCAACATGGAAATGCTCGAAGAAGGCTTAATTTTGGGCTCCAGGCTCGCAGATAGCATAAGAACTGACTATGGCAGCGAGGTCACAATCATCTCGCCGGAAACCTCCAGTGGGATGTTTGGCACTGTGCCACGCACGAAGACGTATAAGGTGGTCGGTATATTCGATGTTGGGGTACAAGAGTACGATAGTGCCTTTGCATACATACCATTGCGCGATTCTCAGCAGCTTTTCGGGTACAAAGATGGCGTGAGGTGTATTGAGGTGTTCCTCGAGGACGCAAAGAGGTCGTCCGAAATTTTGGGTACGATCGCGGAAAAAACTGGCCTGAGAGTTGAAGATTGGAAGGCGCAGCAGGGGCAGTACTTTCGCGCCCTAGAGCTGGAAAGCGATGCAATGTTCTTCATTTTGACCCTAATCGTAATTGTAGCAGCATTCAATATAATCTCTGGGGTTTCTATTCTAGTTCGTGATAAAAAGGGTGCCGTAGCCATAATGCGCACTATGGGCATGAGCAGGTGTGCGATAATGCGGATATTCTGCATGTGTGGCGCGTTCACAGGCATGATTGGTACCAGCATAGGATGTTGCATCGGGATAGTGTTTGCCACAAATGTCGAAGGCATCAACGACCTGCTTAGGCTGGTTGGTGGCGGGACATTGTTGGAATCCATAGCGTACTGTTTAGACGGAGTATTGCCCGAAATGGTGTTGAGAGATGTTGTGAAGGTGGCGTCTCTGTCCATGGGTGTTTCTCTCGCGGCTGCCGTGCCACCGGCAATTGGTGCAGCATGTCAAAACCCAGTTGATGTTCTTAAATATGAGTAAATGGATGAGGAAAGAGACTTGCGGATGGATAGGGATTTTTTGTGTCACGGCCCTGTGGGTGGGTGGAGCTGTGTACTTTGTCCTAGACTTTAGAGAGATGTTGCTGGATTCTGCATTGCATATGGAGAGGCTGGCACGCGAGAACTCCCATGTGAATGCAGAGTTGGCCAGCATATCAGCGGAGGTGACACGAATACGCTCTTCTATCCCGAAACAAACTGTCATAGTCGACAAAGATGGGTGTATACGTCCTCAATGCTTAGCCAGAATTCTACTTCTGGTGGCGGACTTGCGCCGGTCTTTTTCACTTGGAGCAATGTCGCATGATGCTGTGTATGCGGTCAAACCCGTATTGGAAGCGCTGGATGACCGAGAAATCGATGACAGCATAAGAGTGGTGGAGAGGTTTAATCCCAGAAGGGGATACAGAGATCTCAAAGAGGAGTTAGCAGTCATCAGAGGGAAGTTGCGTGTTGCAATGGCGGGCAAAACCTTAAAGCATATGTCGAAGTGGGTTACGGTTGAAAATCGTAACGACCCGGTATGGAAGGAATTTGAACTTTTAGAGCGCCTGGTAGCGCAAGGTGCTTGGGAAGAAAGCCTTACTGTGGCCAACGGGAGTGTCCTGAGTTCCGTGCCTGGCATGCAATCTTGGGTGCGCGACCTAGAGTTGATACTCAGTGTTGAGAGAAGTCTGCTTAAGATATACGAGAAACTTATAGAGCGCGTTAATAGGAACCCAGGGGACATATGATTACTTACTTCCTGATCTTCGTTGTGGCATCTCTGGCTGCTGGATTGCTTATGCAAAATTATGAGGGGTTGACATTCAAGATCGAGTTCGCGGGGTACTGCGTGGAGGCAAGCACAACGTTTGCGGTGTTTGTACTCAGTGCTTTGGTGCTTCTGCTAGCCATAATGCTGCGGTTATTCCTTGCGTATGCATTCTGTATATACAGGATAAAGTGTAGGTCGCTTGTAAGGCGGTATGAGGTTCTGGGAAAAGGGTATGCATTTCTGAATTTTGGTACGGCACGAGATGTGCAGCGGGTTATTGACAGTATGGATACACTTCAAGATCTTGACAGCGATTCTTTGGCGCTGCTGGAAGCCTGCGCATGGTTCAAATTGGGGCAGTACGAGATGTCCGAAAGGCCGTTCCTGCGCCTTCGAGGCAGCCGATTGCTTAACGAGGGGCTGGTGCTATGGCTGCTTGAATCGCTACAACAAAAGGAAGAGAGCCGGGACTGCAGACTGAGGGTCCTCAAAAGGCTGTGCGGCGTGTTTGATGGAGTGCCCTATGCGGTGATATTCAAATTGGAAATTGCCCGCATGTTGGGAGATTGGGATGTAGTACTGACGGAAGTGAAGTTTGCGTCCAAGCACGGTATTACGATTCCCTACGAATACAGAAGAATCGAAGAGATTGCACGCTCCATGCTGGCCGGTGCGTGTTACCAAAGTGGTGAATACAAGGAAGGGCTTAAATTTGTGGAGAAAGTTACGGGGATGCACGCGACCATTCTAAGGGCCCGCTTCTATGAAAAGCTGGGCAATTTGCCTAGGGCGCTGGAAGTGCTGGAAGCATGCTATAGGAAATCCCCGCATCCCGAGGTGGTAACTGCATATTTGGAGATAGCTCCAGATGGGGAAGCGGCTATGGAACGGCTAAGTAACTTACAACCCGATCACCACGTGAGCCTACTGTTGACCGCTAAGAGGCATTTTGACGCAAGACAGTACAATGCGGCTGAGCAGTATATCAAGCGTGCACTATTGCAGTACAGGTATGTAGCGTTCTATTGCATGATGCTGGATGTTATGGCCTGCATAGGCAACGTTGACGAGATTGTGCATTGGCTGGAGAAGATGAAGAAAGATGCTTTACCCGATGTAAGGTGGGAGTGTGCGGAGTGCCACAAAGTATTGCCCGAGTGGCGGCATGAGTGTCCTGCCTGTAGCGCGTTCGACGCTGTGCAGTGGATGGGGTAGGCTGTGATAGCTGGTGCGCTGCTGGTCTTCACAATTACCTGGTGGGTGGCCCTGTTTATTGTATTGCCAATCGGGATCGAGGAAGATCCTAATCCGACTACGGGGTGTGCAAGTGGCGCACCAAAGAACACACATGTGCTGATAAAGATTATCATTGTCACGGTAATTTCCGCGCTCCTGACCTGTGTGTACTGCTACCTGAAAGCCCACGGGCGCCTCAATATTAATCCCGAGATTTTTTACAATCTTGTGCCATGAATGCGACATAGGTTGCCTTTGAAATGGTTACCAATATTGGACAAATCCAAAACAGCACGGCATGGAAGGATATTTTGCTCGGTATTTGGCCTGAAACCTGAGAGGAAAAGTTTGTGCGAGAACGCAAGTTGGTTGTCTATAGTTTTAAAACTAACTTTCGGCGTGTGTAGCCCACACCCGAGACTGGCTCACGCAGGTTCAGGGGCACGATACTGCTACATTTGTCAATTGAAACTTAAGTGTTTGACGTAATAAGCAAATTTTACCATATTTCGTGTAGCATGTGGTTTTCGACATACGTGTGTGGTGTTTGTGATTGAAAGCGCGGACAATTGTATTCTAGTGTGGATGTATTGTAGGGAAACCACTTGACTGGTTGTGAGGTGTGCGCGATAATGCGCCGGGTGTTCCGCGTTTTTATTTTTGGTGTTGTGAGCAGACATGGTGGAAGCGGGCGTGTTGTGTACTGCTATTCGCGCGCGTTATTAGACGTAGTTGCGGATAGTGCGGACCGCGTCTGTGAAGAAGTTGAGCAGTTGACCGCTGTCTTCAGCGACAGAGGCATTCGTCTGTTTTTTGCCAGCCGCGTTGTTGACAAGGACAGTAAGATGGAGGCGGTGCGAGCGATGGGAAGGAGTTGCCGGTTAAATAGGGGCTTGGTGGGCTGTATCTGTGCTATTGTGTCGGATGGCAGGTTCGCACTCTTGTTGTACGTGTTTGAGGAGTTCGTAGCCCTAGTGCAACGCGTGCAGGGGAAGTTCAAGTTGGAGGTGACCACAGCGTCTGTGCCTTCGAGTGCTGAACAGGAGCGTATACTGAAGATTGTAGCGTCGGAATGCAGTGGTGAACCTGGTGCTGTAGTGTGGAAAGTGGATCCGGAGGTGCTAGGTGGATTTGTCGCGAAGGCAGGCTTTTTGCTTATAGATGCTTCATTTTCTGGGCACTTACGGGAATTGGAGCGGATTGGTAGAAATGCCATTTACGGTGTCTAGTGGTTTGGAGTAAAGCATGGGTGTTGTATCCTCGGGTGATGTGCTTAAGATTCTTCGCGAGAGAATTGAGAGTTTCGACAGCCCGATAAGGCGTGGCAGCGTAGGTGATGTCGTATCAGTCAGAGACGGTATAGCCTTGGTCTACGGTCTGGAGGGGGTTAAGTTTGGCGAAAGCGTGGTCCTTTCTTCCGGGGTGCGCGGCATCGTTGCAGGACTGGAACGCGATACTGCGAGTGTGGTCCTTTTTGGTAGGGACGGTGAGGTGCGTGAAGGAGACTCTGTGGAGCACACTGGTGAACTCATGACGGTCCCGGCAGGACTTTCTGTGCTGGGCAGGATTGTTAGTCCTCTGGGGTTGCCTATGGATTGTGGTGATAGGATTGTAGGTGACGTCAAGTTGCCGGTAGAGGCCAAGGCGCCCGGGGTGATTGCCAGGCAGCCTGTGTTTGAGCCCCTACAGACTGGTATCAAGACCATTGACATGTTGATCCCCATAGGTCGGGGCCAGCGGGAGCTTATTATAGGTGATAGGAAGACCGGAAAAACCACTATAGCGCTGGATACAATCATAAATCAGAAGAAGCGGAACGACGAAGTCGATCCCAAGGACAGGGTGTACTGCGTGTATGTTGCCATAGGGCAGAAAAATTCCTCGATTGCTCGGGTGGTGCATAAACTTAAGGAGAGGGGCGCCATGGACTACACTGTGGTTGTTGCTGCTGGTGCGTCTGACCCTGTGCCTGTGCAATACCTAGCCCCTTACGCTGCGTGTGCTATGGGTGAGTACTTCCGCAACAATGGGATGCACTGTCTGATCGTGTACGATGATTTGTCAAAGCACGCCGTTGCGTACAGGCAGATGTCGTTGCTGTTGAGGCGTCCCCCTGGCCGTGAGGCGTATCCTGGTGACGTGTTTTACATACACTCTCGGCTGCTAGAAAGGGCAGCTAAGTTGTCTGAAGGTTTGGGTGGCGGGTCGTTGACTGCGTTGCCCGTGATAGAAACACAGGCGGGGGACGTTTCTGCTTACATACCCACGAATGTAATTTCCATAACTGATGGGCAGATTTTCTTGGAATCTGAGCTGTTTCACAAAGGTTTTAGGCCGGCGATCAACGTGGGGTTATCCGTGTCCCGTGTTGGTTCTGCGGCGCAGGTGAAGTCTGTGAAGAAGGTTGCTGGGTCTATGAAGCTGACGCTGGCCCAGTATAGGGAACTTGAGGACTTCGCGAAGTTCGGTTCTGATCTCGATCCCAGTTCACAAGCCATGTTGGAGAAAGGACGTAGATTTGTCGAGTTGCTCAAACAGGGGCAGTATTCGCCTCTTTCCGTAGAGGAGCAGGTCGCTGTTGTGCTGGCTGGCGTTGATGACTGTGTGAATCGCATCCCGGTAGGTGAGATGTGCAGATTCGAAAATAGCCTCCTGGAGCGGCTACGCGCTGAACATAAGGACCTTATGTCCCACTTGTCAGCCGATATCGCGGATGATATAAGGGATAAGTTATTGGAGGTTATCAGGGGTTTCGCTTCTAGTTTTTGACTGTGGAGGATGGGTGCATGAGTGATTACGTGACCACCAGGTTTCCGATTACGAGAGGGGGTTTTCAGAAGTTGGAGGCTGAGCTAGAGGCTCTGAAGAGTGAGAGGCCCAAGATCATCAAGTCCATATCGGATGCCAGAGAATTGGGTGACCTTTCCGAGAATGCTGAGTATCACGCTGCTAGGGAGCGACAAGGGCTTGTGGAGAGTAAGATTATGGAGTTGGAATCCAAACGCTCTCGTGCGGAGGTCATAGATATCTCCGAATTGTCAGGCGACACCGTGATGTTCGGTGCTACCGTGACTGTTTCCGTTTACGATGAGCAGGCGGACTCCACTAGCGTTGTGAAGTACCAGATAGTTGGTGAATACGAGGCTGATGTATCGAGGAATATGATATCGATCAAATCTCCGCTGGTGCTCTCTCTCCTGGGTAGAAGGGAGGGGGACAGCGTTGACGTGAAGACACCTCGGGGGGATTATAAGGTCTACCAGATAATGAAGATTGAGTTTATTTAGTGGGATTGTGGTGAGTGTAGAGTCACTGGGGACTGCTGATATTTTTGCCTCTGTGGATAAGATTGTGGGGGATGCCTCTCAGGGCAAGGCCTTCGTGCTTCTTGATGATGAAGATAGAGAGAACGAGGGGGATCTAGTGGTTCTTGCGGACAGGGTAAGCGCCGCAGCACTCAACATGATGATCAGGTACGGGAGCGGCATTATTTGTCTGGCGATTTCTGAGTCGCACGCGCGTAGGCTGGGTTTAGACCTTATGCCCCGGAGAAATGCTGGGGACAGTTGTTCTGCCTTTACCACGTCTATAGATGCTAGGTACGGTATAACCACAGGTGTGTCCGCGTACGATCGGATGACGACTATATTGGCCGCGGTGGCTGAGCACAGTAGTGCTGATGACATTGTTACTCCGGGACACGTGTTCCCCATCATTGCTGATAGTGGGGGTGTAGTAAAAAGGGCGGGCCACACGGAAGCCAGCGTGGAAGTGGCGAAGCTTGCTGGAGGGGCAAACGCGGCGGTCATATGTGAGTTGATGAACCCCGATGGTACGATGTCCAGGCTTCCAGAGATCATGCGATTTGCGCAGGAGCATGGTGTAAGTGTGACCACCATAAAGAGGCTTCAGGAATACCTCAGTGGCGCACAGTAACTATGGAAGTGGTTGCCGAGAATCGTAAGGCCAGGTTCGACTACTTCGTCCTGCAGGAATACGACGCTGGAATGGTGCTTGTGGGCAGTGAGGTAAAGTCGCTGCGCCAGCGCAAGGTGAGCATGAGTGACGCCTATGTCTTGGAGAGGGGCATGGAGCTCTGGATACACAATCTGCACATATCCGAATACAGCAAGTCGGATAGGAAGAACCACTCGCCGTTACGGGTGAGGAAGTTGTTGTTACGCAAGCGGGAAATACATTCGATTGCGGGTAGCATCAAGATGTCCGGCCTGACGGTTGTTCCGTTGATGATCTTTTTTAGCAACAAAGGCCTAGCGAAGATTAAAATTGCTGTTGTGAAGGGCAAGAAGCTGTACGATAAAAGAGAAGCCATCAAGACCCGGGACTGGAACCGTGAAAAAAGCAGAATAGCCAGGCGTGAGTGCTGGGACAACATACGTTCGGGAAGGGGTTGTCCTACCGCGGAATACGTCATGCATCCGTAGGGAGTGTGGAGCCGAGTTGCAGCTGGCACTATCGGTGTTTTCTTGCGTCAAAATCTGTGTACGACTAACTGAAGTACCACACAGGAGTGCTCAGGGCAGAGAGACCAGGTGCTACGAGGCGGACTCCGTATTTTTAATGTCTTCCGTGCCCCCGTTGGGTGCCTCCAAGGTGACAGAGACCTTGAGGTCTTTGCTGGCTGACTCTACGAGCCGTAGATGTGTTACGCAACATACGTGTTTCAAATCTTCAATCATGGACTTAGGAAAATCAGCTGCCAGGCCTTCAATCGTCAGAGCTTCTACTGGGTGCTTTACAGAGACTTGGGCTTGGGTTTTCGCTTTCCTCACCTCATCGATTACGCTCACCGCGGTGTTGCCATAGTGTTCCAATGCGTCATCGTACGGGATATTAGTTGCATCTGGCCACTTCTTGTTGTGTATGGACTCGCCGTAAAGTGTGCCGTAGATCTCCTCGGTGACATATGGTAGGAATGGTGCTAATAGCAAGAGCAGAGTTTCAAGAACGCAGTGCAGGGTACTGACTGCAGAGGTATATTCCTCTGCAGTCCCGTGCTTATACGCCCTGTGCTTCACCAATTCCAGGTAGTTGTTACAGCAGTCCTTCCAGAAGAATTCTTCGATGCAATTTAGCACTGTGCAATATCCGAAAAGCTCAAAACTTTCTGTGCAGCTGGCCACCACCTTGTGTAGCCGCGACAGTATCCATAAGTCCGTAGAAACTTTGGCATGGCTGAGAGATGGATGTTTGTCGGACAGAAATGTAGATACAAATTTACTAGCGTTCCACACCTTGGTCACAAGCCTCTTGCCAGTCTTGAGTACCTCTTCGGAGAATACGGTATCCGCGCCCAGACGGGACTTTGCCGCCCAATATCTCACGGAGTCCGCCCCATATAGATCAAGTACCTTTTCGGGATCCATCGCATTCCCTTTGGACTTGCTCATTTTTGTTTTGTCATCAGCTAGGCACCACCCGCTGATCATTATGTTCTTCCACGGAATCTCCTTACTGTGGTGGTAAGACTTGAGTATTGTATAGAACGCCCACGAACGTATAATTTCATGACTCTGGGCCCTCAAATCTGACGGGAACAGACCATAATTTTGCTTATCATGTAGCACCTCACCCACTGACTTGGTGAAAAACTGAGGGGATATGGAGCTTGTTGCCCATGTATCCATGATATCCACTTCCGGTATTACTTCGTCCCTGTCGTAGCCCTCTGGGAGATCGTGCAGTGGGTTCACAGGTAAAGCATCTGCGGTGGGAAGCAGGACCTTACCCAACTCATGCTCACGTTTGGAGTACCACACCGGGAACGGGACACCGAAATATCGCTGTCTGGATATGCACCAGTCCCAATTTAAGTTCTCGATCCATATCTCCATGCGCTTTCGCATATTGTCTGGGTGCCAGTGCACCTTTCCGACCTGCTTGAGCAAGGCTTCCTTGTGCTCCACTATCTTGACGAACCATTGGTGGTTGAGCAAGATCTCTAGTGGCGCACCGGACCTCTCAGCGCACTTGACTGCATGGACGATAGGTTCTTGGAAGACCAACAAACCCGCCTGCTCCAGAGATTCGCATATGGCCTTCCTTGCCTTCTGTACGTGCATGCCATTGAACTGTAGTGAGGAAATCTGTGGATTGGGCACACTGTCTTCAAGATCGCCCAAGCACCCCTTCCTGTCCACGATGATCTTAGTGTCCAGCTTGTGGGTACGCCACCAGTAGACATCTGTCTCGTCACCAAACGTGCAACACATAACTAACCCGGTGCCCTTGTCTATGCGCACCCTGTCGTCGGGCAGAAGCCTGACTTGGCGTCCTCCCACGGGAACTATGGCCAGGTTGCCCTGCAAGTGCGTATACCTGCTATCCTTGGGATTGAAAAGCACCGCAACACATGCTGGAATCAGCTCCGGGCGGGTTGTAGCAATGCGTATCTCCTCTCCCACCACCGTAAGAAAACTTATGGTGTTCATAGCCGATGGCAGCTCTTTCTCCTCTACCTCTGCGTGCGCTATGGCCGTGCAATCCACTGGGTCCCACAGTATAGGTTGTTGCTGTCTGTACAGCTGTTCTTTCAGGAATAGATCCATAAAGGAAGCCTGGGACAGCTTGGCAACTTCTTTGCTCGCTGTGTGGTATTCTAGGGTCCAATCGTAGCTGATGCCTAGCTGCCTGAAGAGATTCTTGAACTGCACCCTAAATGCGTGCGATATTTCCCTGCAGATTTCGGTGAACTCCTGCCTGTCCATCTGGGTTGCCTTCAGATTTTTGACCTTTTCCACCAGCCTCTCCGTTGGGAGACCATTGTCGTCGAACCCTATCGGGTAGAAGACATCCTTGCCCAGCATTCTCTGATAACGGGCTATGAAATCCGTGTGGCAGTAGCTAAAAACATGCCCCATGTGTAACACGCCGGACACTGTGGGAGGTGGGGTGTCCACCACGAAGCTATGTGCCACGTTGCCCCCCCATCTGTAAATGCATTTTTCTTCCCACGAGGAGTTGCACCTTTCCTGTATGGCTTTATGCTGATATTGACTATCCAGAGGCTGCATCAGAATGCCAAAACGTACGCAAGGGTAACTCGGAGTATAAAAAACTGTGGGGCTCTAAACAACCCTAATATTTTACGCTTCAACGCCACCAACGAAAGCCACGCGCTCTGGCCACATGCGTAGGTCGTATTATACGCTGCGGCACTGCCTTCGTTGTAAAACTGGATCCGCCGCCAGTGGTTACTTTGCTTCCCTGAGGCAACATGCAAAATTGCCGCCGGGTGGTGCTACTACGATATACGCATCGCAGATGGTGGGAGAAATCACAGGAAACCACATCTTGTCTTTTGCCGGAGAGCGGTACCCGCGATATAATCAGGCTGAAATGGCCGGTTTTGCAGCTTTGTCGAAATTAAAAAGTGCGAAGGGTGGATAGGCCTTGGCAGTGGGAGCCTGGGCAGTTTTGTTCCCGGCGAACATTGTGGCGCTGTTGGGCATTTGTGGGGGTGCGAGTTGCAATATTTGGCTGATAGCTCCGGTGTGCTGTTGGTGTGCGCAGGTTTACTGTCTCTTGCAGGCTCTCTGACGTCGCGCTTATCCGCGGTATATGGGGCTGCGCTTACGTACACCGCATTCTTTTTTCATAGCGCTTCGGTGGTACAGCTTGTCTATCTGAGGGTTACAGACAATTTTGAATTTGCGCACGTATACCACAACTCGCACACTACCCAACTGCTCCTATACAAAATATTTGGGGTATGGGGAAACTATGAGGGCTCCAACCTGCTGTTTACATGGCTGCTAAGCGCATATGCCGCTCTCCTGGCGCTGTTTATCAGCCAGGAATCCCTAAAAAGAATTGCACTTCTCGTCCAGAATCTTCTGAGTTTCGGCTTCACACTATTCGGTGCTGTTTTTGCAAATCCTTTCCTGAAGATTGTGACACTAGACGCCGACGGGCTGGGGTTTAACCCTATGCTGCAGGATGTCGGCCTGACTATACATCCTCCAATGCTGCTGGGGGGTTATGCCGGCTTCAGTGCAGTGTTTTCCATGACAATTGCAGCACTTGCTTTGCGCACGGACCCCAAAGAGTGGGCGATAACCGTACGGAGCTGGACACTAAGCGCCTGGGTCATTCTTACTATGGGCATCGCTCTTGGTGGGTGGTGGGCGTATAGGGAACTAGGATGGGGCGGTTTTTGGTCTTGGGATCCGGTTGAGAATGTGTCTCTAATGCCATGGTTTTTGGGCACGGCCCTAATTCACATGATACCCGTTGTACGCAAGAACCGCATATATTGCAATTTTGCGCTCTTGTTAGCCTTGTCCGCGTTCATTTGTAGCTTGTGCGGTACATTCCTGGTGCGTTCCGGGTTTTTGCTTTCAGTACATACTTTTGCAAATGATTCAGCACGGGGCATCTTTCTCCTGGGATTGGTTGCAACAGTGGCGATCATTGGGCTGTTGGTGTTTATTGTCCGATATAGGGACTTTGAAGAGAGTGGCAATTTTGGCTACATTTCGAAAATTGCCACTATTATAGCCAACAGTGTTACAATGCTGACTGCGTTTTTTGTAGTTCTAACAGGTACTGTGTACCCGGTTATCCTAGAACTGTGGACCGAGAACACCGTATCTGTAGGTGAGCACTATTACAACAGCGTATTTGGTGCACTGTCTGTGGTCTTGCTTGTACCCATGATTGTGCTTCCAGGCCTGAGTTGGGATGGTAACCAGGGTTTTAGGTTGAACTTTAAGATATCGGCCTTCTGCGCGGTGTTGGCCACTCCGTTTGCACTGCCGTATGGGTTGAATGGAATGCTGGTTTTGCTGTCCGTGCTGCTAACCGCTTCCACTCTTGAAGATTGTTGCAGAGGGGTCCGTAACTCATCTATGCCGTTACGTGAAGCGATACGGCACATACGGCTTGGTAGGTGTGCTATGCTTACAGCGCATTTTGGTATCGCGGTGTTGATGCTCGGTGCCATATGTTCCACGGTGCTCTGCGAGAATGTGGCCCAGTACATGAGAGAGCGCGAATCTGTCGACATTCGGGGGTTTAGGATTACGCTATCTGGGGTGTCACTGGTAGAAAAGCAGCACTATGAGGCTATAAGAGCGGAGTTCACGGTGGCAAGGCGTGGCAGGATAGTGTGCAAGCTCCTCCCTGAAAATAGGTTTTACTATGTGGAGGGTGTGCGGAATACTGAAAGTAGCATATATCACGGGTTGCTGGCGGATATATACATCGTTGTTGGTGATGTAGACAGGCACCGGGGCATAGCTGTACAGGTACACTACAAACCTCTAATTACTTTTGTTTGGATTGGATTGGCCATGATAGTGGTTGGCGGGGCGATGGCCGCCGTTAATGCGTTGTTACGTAAGAGGAAGCATCTTGATTGGGTTACAGCTGGGGGTGCAGGTGTTTGAATCCCGGCTCTGGGACGTTGCACGACGTATTCTCCACGGTTGTTATTTCTTGAGGAAGTTACTACATCAGCTTAGGGTTAGGGGGTGGAATGAAGCTTTTTTGGCTGAAGGATCGCAGTGTGTTGAGGGTCTATGGCCCGGATGCCAGGCAGTTTATGCATAATATTACAACCAATGATGTGCCAGGGGTTACTGCGCAGCGGTCCATCTATAACCTGATGCTCAACTCTCGAGGCAGATATATGTTTGATTTCTTCCTCATTCCACATGGGCGTGATTTATTGTTAGACTGTGCCCGTGTGGATGCGCAGGAACTAACCTCGCTATTACGTTCTTACAGATTACTGCTTAAAGTCCGAGTGATCGACTGTAGCGACGAATACGCAGTGGCGGTGGCACCATATGAGGAGAAGGTAGGGGGCATTGGCCATACTGTAGTTGGTGCCAGAGGAGCTGTGTTATTCCAAGATCCCAGGGATGCTGACATGTGGTCCCGTGCCATAGTGCCGACCTCTGCCTGGGATGCAATGCACGTGGAGCTGCCTGACCCCATCGAATATGAGATCCTCAGAATTTGCCGCACCATTCCAGATTGTGTGCGAGATATGATAAGGGGTGAGTCTTTTCCGCTGCACTTTGCCATGGACAAGCTGCATGCCATTAGCGCAAGTAAGGGGTGCTACATTGGGCAAGAGGTGGTGGCGAGGATGTGGCGTACGGGGAGCAGGAAGATGCTTTATACTGTGACCGCGGACACAGATATTCCTGCTGGAGGACAGGAAGTCACCATCCAAGGCCGTCCATCTGGCCGACTACTTTCTGTTGCAAGGAACTGGGGCTTATGTCTTCTGGAAGTTGGGCAGGTCACCGAAGAGTGCATGTTGCGAGCTGGGGAGATTGACCTGAAGCTCTACAGGGCGGAAGGGCCTCGCATGCGCGAGTAAAAACCACGCTTGACCTGCAGCTGGTCTTGCTACTACTCAGCGTCCCATCGAACGCGTTGCCTGCTTTGACTGCGCAGCCATACTTGTTGGTGTCGGTGCCGGCAGTACTAGCATCATTCGCCTCAAAGGCCTTCACAAGAGTGTCATACATGTCCTTAGTCAGTGCCTTACCGCTGGCGCCGCTGGCGTCCTTGACGTCCTCACTACCAATACCAAGCCCCGCCACGTCGTTGTCGCTGCCCTTAGGTGCAGGAGCACCGCTCCTGCAATTAGTTGAAGCAGTAACATCCTTTTCGGTACCGCTTCCAGTCCCACAAATTTTATGGCTCACGTTCGATGCAGTGGTCGCAGCATAGGTAGCAGGTCCACCACAACGGCTTTCTCAGCACTAGTCAGTTGAGTCACTATA
>JBQEQW010000044.1:0-30211 GCA_052043535.1 Anaplasma sp. | reverse complement strand
GTCATGGAGACCATGCTCGGACTTCAGCTGTACGACAATACAAAGCTTCTGAAGTTTTCTGGGGACCTGTTGTCCGGATACCTCACTACTCAGAAACATCTGTTGGAGGAATTCATCAGGCGAAGCGGTGGCAACGTTGCTGATCCGCTATCGCGTGGCACTATTGAATAATTCCTGCAGAGTCCAGAAGGGTTGAATTTGCTCACGACCTTACTGAATATTCGGATGCATTCAAGGCTGTATAGCCCCAGACCGCCCGTTTCTGATGAGAATCTTGCATTCGTGGAAGCTGTCTGGATAATCCTATCAGATAGGATGCTGCGTAATCCCGGAATAAAAGAGAAATTTGAAATGAGTAAAGGGACGTCTGTTAAGACTTTGCGCATGCTTTACGGGCTTACATCTCCCCATGCGCAATTTTTAAATTGTGACCTAATAAACTACGGCAATTCTTCGAGGCACCAGGCCGTTCAAGAGAAGATAACCGCGCACTTTTGGTAGATTCGGACTTTAGAGAAGCGCTCGTGAGTCAGACCTTGAGGTGGGCATTATCCGCCATTGATGAACATGCGCCAAGGTTTAATAGGGACTCTAACCGGCTACTTTTATTCAAGGCGGCAACACAGAATTGCGCGTCAGATAATTAGCACTTTGCCCATAGTATGCACTGCTTTCCTGGGCTAGTGGAAACTGTGCTGTGCGCGATACAGGCGTTGAGAGAGATGCAAGCTAGGTCGGTGATATAGCCTTTCTTCGGCGTTATTAGAAACACTTGAGCATAGTTTCTGATTTTTCCGCTCATAAACTTGGGGAAGAAATTGCGGCGTTCACTGACGTATACGAGCATTTTGCACGCGAATATCGGCCAGAGAGAATATACCTCCTCACATACGCTCTCTAATTTTGGTCGAGGCGATGTACGGGGCCACGAAGGAGGCAGATTACTGCGCGGAAATGGAGGATAACCTGACGTGCGCACTGAATGCCTATTTGGAAAAATACAAAAATAGTAGCCAACATTTTGATATGAAGAAATGCATGGACATGATAGGCTCATTACTAAGTCATCTGAGAGACTATGCCAGAGGAGATCGAAAAACAACTAATGCCTTTTTCATCGAAGAATTGGTAGCGTGCGGCGTTGCTCGGACAATTAAAGAGCTGGTTGACGATGAACAGTTCTCCGCTGTCAAGCTTGAAGAAATCGCCAAGTCCATTCCTAAACGGCTTGGGAAGTTACTTGCAGAGCAGGGGGATACGATTCATGAGCGATTGGGTTGCTGTGTATGTGCCAATGGCATTGGCAGGCAGCAGCTTATCCCGGCCTGCGTTGTGGACATTGACGTTTCTCCCGAGTTGCAACGTTTAACCGAAGCTTTGAAATTGGGCAATCTCAATAAAGTATTCGCGGAATGATGCCACCTTTAATAGCGGCAGTAGCGAACATCTTTCGTCTTTAGGATGAAGCTATCTTTCTTTGGCAGTGGCCCTCTACACTACAAATCATGAAGTATACTTATTGACAGTAATACATACCCAAGATTTTTAATCAAATCTACCCATACTGGCATTTCACGCGTTACGATCTCCTCTATGCCGCACAAATTCTCGGTATGGATTTTATAGGAAACACATAACGATTAGAGTACTATCCCCTTTAATAAACATGATGTATCCGGATTGGATTACAGACAGCAATACGAAATCTGGCACGAACTGACCGAATGTGCGTCTCGTATGACCGCGTGAATTCCTCCATCATTCGCCTTAAAATTCTACTAGTTGTATATATGCTTGCATATCGATGCTCTTCATAATAAAACACAGAACATTGATTTTTAAGCAACACCTTTAGGGGAGGGTCGAGGTACATTTGTGGATGTTCTTGGATTAATGGGGGAGGTCGAAGTTCTTATGTTGGTTTGGTGTTGTGGGAAATAAGTTTTGTATGAATGTTTCAAGTGGTCCTATCGTGGTGTCCTCGTCTTCCGTGTCCATACGCTCTTATTGAGAGGTATAAGACAGCCGTGATGGCTGCTATGGCGCAGGTTGTTACTGTGGTTACATGTACTACATTCGCCGTTATGTATTCCAATTCTATTGCTTCATGGGCGCTGATACCGCTGGTCATCGTGTTTTCACCTGGGATTATAGCAAGGGGTATTTTCATAGTAAGCCTGGCCAGCTCAATAGTCTCTATAGACAGAAGAAGCCTCATAGGCCGCGTCTTCTGGGACTCTGGCAATCTTGATTGTGCACAATACGCGCGTGGTTTGGCCGAGCAGTTGCCCGTTGTCCTTTCAGCTGTGCAGACGAAAAATGGGGGTTCGTGGTGGGGGAGAGGCCATTTGCATTGGAACGGATTTGCCTCAGGAGACTGCCACTCGAGTCGGAGATAAAGACTAAAACGGGGCGCCGTCAACTGCAGAAAAGGGCTGCAAAATAACCGTGCCCCAATCGTTGAGTGGCGATCTAGGTTGGGGAGAAGGGTGGAGGCTGCCAAAGGCTGGGGGCGTGGAGCGCATGTTTGTCCTTCTCGTGAGTCGAAAAACCAATGTTTTATCGCAAGCAAATTCGGGTGATAAGCGGATACTTCCCGCCGATAGCCCAGTGCAGGAAGGGCAGCAGGTTGGGAGGTTACCCAGGCATCATAGTTTGAAGTGTGTATTCACATTTTCTCCTGGGCAGAAAGCCAATATCGTGGCTTCTGCGTTTCGGGATATCACTGCCCTGCGTCACGAGAGAAGGCCGGGTTGATAGACGAGAAATACTTTCACAAGTTGATACTTAATTCTATTCCGAGGAATAAAGTGGGCGAGTGGTTCACACAAGAGCATATAGAGTGTTCACACGACGTTCTGCCTGGGTATGGAGGAACGCTGAGCTCGCCCTTATATTTTCTGTAGTCTGATAAAGCAGCGAACGCACTGTACTGTCTATGCGCTGATAACGAACTTTTTAAGCTGCAGGTCGGGCCCGCTACTGCGAGACGTTTGGCACAACTTTAAGCGGCGGCCCTCTTCATGAGCGTTAGGCCTCTCTTTTTTCTGTGTGTGAGCGTGCAGGGGTGGCGGAATCTGGCGAACGGTATCATAATAACTTTTCGTTTTGTCTGGGATTTCTAAGCGGTCTGCAGCATTGTGTCACCTGTGATAGACTGCTTGACGGGCCTATGGTTATGGAGATCATGTTAGGTTTTCATCTGCACGGTAATGAAAAACTTCTCAAATTTCCTGGGGAATCTATCCGCCGGATATGTGGCTCTCAAGTACTGGAGGACACGAGGCTCTCAGTAACGTGATCAAATGTTGCGTGACTATATTGGGCGATTTGTTCGGCGTCCAGAGGGACTTAGGTTTGCTAAAGACCTCACGGAATACGAAGGCCCATTTTATGTTATCGGGACTGGGAAGTCTCCAGTGCCCGCCTTAAGGGGGTATAGTGTTCATAGCATCTGTTCTTAAGATCATATCTAATATGATGTGGCGGGATCCTGACATGAGGGCGAAGGTCCTGACCCACGAAGGGACGTCCGGTGATGTTTTACGTGTGCTCTATGGGCTGACGTCGCCTCATATACAGTTTCTAAATCACGATCTGAATCGTGATCAGCCTAGCCGTGCTGGTTCGGGTTATGAGGACCTAATAGCATGCTTTTTGGTGGACTTAGATTTTTTTAGAGAAATGCTTGTGAGTTGGGCCATAGAGTGAGCGTTGTTGGCCGCTGACAAATATGCGAATGGGTTGGACGTGGATTCAGTCCAACTGCTTCTATTCAAGGCGGTGACGCAAAACCGTGTTTCTAATAACAACCCCCTACCGATGGTATGTGTAACCATTCTGGGATTGATAGAAAGTGCAGTATGTATAGCTCAGGTTTTCAGGGGAGAAGGCAAGGAGATCATTGAATGGATTCCTATGCGTTCTTGAAGTAAATGCACCTCGTTCCGGGTTTTCCTGTTTATCGACCCATCTACGGCCACACAGAAAGAGAGGTCCGCAGGTTCGATAATGCACACAGGCTTTTTATTCAGAGGTCAGAGGGGAATAATGTACTTCCTTATGCGCGCACCCTGATCATTGCCAAAGCGATACTGAGACCTAGAAAGTCAGAAAATGTGTGTACGGATAGGGAGAATTGCCTACTGGATAGGTGTACCGGCTCTTAAGAGAAAGAGCAAGCGTGGTAGGAGCCCAAGTCTCGAAGAGTGCGCGACGAGAATACGTTTACAGTTGGATTCTATGACAATGGCCGCCTTAGACGATCAACAGTCAAGTTATATTGTGTATATCAAGAGCTGGTAACGTGCACTGTTGCCAACGCAATCAGGGAGCTGCTGGCAACAAGCAGTGTTCCATTGCTGGGCTTAAGGAGATTGAAAGGTCAGTGCTTGAGCGTATGGGGAAGTTGCTTGTGGATAGGGAAGTATGGTTCACAAGCGACTGAATGACACTATGCTTTGTAACAACGTAGACGTGCAATACTCCATCCCGGCATGTGTCATGAATATTGATGTCTCTCCTACATTGCAATGTTTGGTCGAAGTTTTGAAGTTGGGTGATCTAAAGAGACCGCGGCGACGTGTCGAGCAGGACCGTTCCTATGATAAGAAACCGCCGTCATCCAGTGTAAGCGATATGTCGCATATTGTCTCTTATCTCCAAGTTGGTCGGCAACAGAGCCTTGGCGTAGTTTAGTGATGGATGGTGGTGGTATGGGGAAAACGCCAGTCACAGGCCCTCATCGACGGTTCTTATGTTGTGGTTGCAGTGCACTTGTGGGGACGGCACAACATCTTCAGGTGTGGTTTAGGTCTGCCATGTAAACGTGAGGCCCTCATACGGCCACTTTCTCTTCCATGCTTTTACAGATTCGGTTCGGCACAGGTTTGCGCTAGTGGGCACAGCAAATTGTATCAACTTTACACAACTCTCAGGAGGTAAAAATGTCGGCGTGCCGAAAAGTAAATGGGATAAATAGGTGCTGTATACTGATACCACACAAAATTGCGATCCTCCTCAGACGCATTTTATAAGTAACAGAGCCCTATAAGAATAGTTTTTAACTACCTGTTATTCAGCAAAATATGCGTAGAAACGATGAAAATAACCATGATTGGTTTCAGGCGTAGATGTAAGGTAGTTACCGTCTACCTCTTGAAAAAAGTTCTATTGGTTATACGCACGCTTGTGTTTGATTATTTTTCATCATATACAACATTTACTATCCCTAAATAGCATCATCTCTGAAAGATACCGAACTAATTTCGGATATTTATAATTCAGAGTATTGATGAGTTATAAGTTCGTTTTGATTGTGTGAAAGGTGATTCCCTTCCAGATGTTATCCCGAGTAATTCCGGCGAAACATTTGGGGATGATCCTGTAAAACTTCTTAAGGTCTCTATAGCGATCACTGCAGGGGTATTTGTGCCTATGGCAGCGTTGTTCTCAACACTTTCAATAGTGTAGCCAGGCTGCTGCATGGGTTTTGGTACTGCTTGCGCCATATTCTCGTTATGTAGTTTTGCGAAGATACTGGGTATTGTGGGCTTGATCCTTCAAATACGCTTTCTAAATTTGGTGCGCTCTGCCGCCGAAGTTGAGGAGCGCCTGTGTGACCGCGATGAAACTGAGCGATCACCCACCGCTTCCTTACCGTCACAGGCAGAAAACAACAGCCCGGGCAAGGAGGGAATCCATCTGAGTTGGGGCAGCGTTGCTCTCAGCCAGATAGAAGGCCTAAATCGTTAGGTGGTGACACCCCACGCTGTAGAGGCTTCTCCTGCTACAGGAGAATGGTCCGGTTGCGTCTGTGGGCTCATCTACTCTAGAATCGCCACCAGCGCTTGCGGTGTCACGGCCAACTAGTGGTAGTCCAAGCACAACACCTCCACAAGCCCAGACGTCTTCTGGGAGTTCGCCACCATTTGGGAGTGTCCCGCTGTCCTCTCCAGTGTATATAACTAACTGCATTTCTAGATGCTACCTATAGATGCTACGGTTTCCTCTCTATACGGTAAAGCTAGGGGTTACGGGAAACACTTCCACGAGTTGATACTTAAGCCTATCTCCGCACAAGAGGCTGGTGAATGGTTTACGCGGGAAAGTCTTGAGCCCTTACATGGCAAATTCACGCGTGGGCGCGGGGGGGACGATAGATTTGCCACATTTTGTGTGTTCTGACATACGACAAAGGCATTGTCTTGTCGCTAATAAAGAGCTTTTCAGCGTTCAACTGGGTGTGTTACATCAGCAACTACATGCTATCCAAAAACACGACGTTCCGGAACAGTTGCCTTTTTCGCTCAGAGCGCAGCCCAGTTTTCTTCAGGGAGTGAGAATAAATAGAATACCCGGACGGGAATCGTACGAAATTCCTGGGGGTCATCGGGAATTTCCCAGCGGGTTGCAGTACCGCGCGTCACCTACGACAAATTGCTCGATAGATCCGTTGTGATTGAAACTCTGCCTGGGCTTTGTCTGCAAAATGAAAGGCTCTTTGGATTCGGGGGGGGGGGTTGTCCAGATATATTTTACTAGCATGCGTTATTGAAGAGATTTGCTTACGGGAAAGGTGTGGGTGGTACCGAGATTATGAATCGTGTGGTACTATTAAGCAATTTTTCCAATGCTGCAGTACGGGGCTCAGTTTTGCTCTCGACTTCACGGAATATTTGGAAGCGTTTTGATGCTGTAATTGTTTCAAATGGAAGGGTTCCCCTTTCCCGAAAGCAGTGCACCTTTCTAAAAAAATGCAAGTCGACCATGAAGAGAGTTGTGAAACGCGATTCCGCTTTGCAGAGGAAATTCAAGCAGCGATAACGACGACGGCGTCTAGTGATGAGATCCTTTGCATGCTTTATGGGCTCACATCTCCCTCAATATGCAATTTTAAATCACAAGCTAGGTTACCTGGTTTCTTAGATTCTTCTGACGGCCTGAGCCTTTTAGCACACTTTAACTTTGTGAGTTCAGACTTTAGAAAAGCGCTTGTGACCTAAACCACAGAATGGGTTTGGTCTGTCACTAATCAGTATGTGACTGCGTATAGTGTTGACTCTTACGACACACTTTTGTTCAAGGCGTAGCACAAAACCATGTTTGCAACCGCAGTCCCCTGCCAGTAGTGTGTAGGGCTATTCCAGGATTAGAGGAGGCTGTCACGCATACAGCTTTAGCCGTTAGATATGGGACGGCCACGACAGAGAAGCGTTTTTTTTTTGTTAGGTGCAGGACTTCTCTGCAGAAAATATCTGACACAAAAATGCCAACCGTGGTACAGTGCTTATTCCTGGTTAAGGCGGTATCAACGATTACCATGTTGCTCCCGGGACAACCTCGATGAGAGTGACATGTCGGGGATAGTGGGCACATATTAGAAAGAATACGAAGATATAGAGGCTATTACATGCCATTTTGGGAGTGTGTAGCGCAACTCATCCAGGTATTAGCGTCTCTAAGGCAGTCACACGATAACGATGGCGATTGCGCGGGGCTTGCTCCTAAAGACTGTGTTCAATAGTGGTGTGTGTAACCGCCTTTACAATCAGAGAATTGGTGGATAATAGGCAATATGTTTTTCGGCTTGGGGAAGTTGCCATGTCAGCAAGTGATATATTGGTGTATTTCTTGCTGAGGGTGGGAGCAAGATTTATGAACAGGTTTGGGTAGTATTTGTTGTAACGATATTAATGAACAACGCCCGATTCCAGTGTGCATTGTGAATATTGATGATTGATGTCGCTCCCACGCTACAGCGTTTGACGTGGGCTTTAAACTTTGGTGAGACGAGAGATCTGTAGCAGTTTCTCAATCCTAACGACTCTGGCATGCATCCTGAAACCTTGTTGGACGGCGTGCCTGGTTTTAGTCTTCAAAATCAGGTTGATCGGTGGCAAGACACCTAAGAGAAACGGTGCCTCAGGGGCCCTTCTCTAAACGGGGAAAAGACCTCACCGCCCAGCATTACACGAGTGTACCACTGGGTACGTTGGGTACATATTCTCCAGGTGAGGTGCGCACGATCAGGCACAGCCCCACGATTGTGTGAATGATGGTTAAGTGTCTAGGATGTACGGCCGGACCGTAGGGTATGAGGTTTTTGATAGGATAGGGAAGCGCGTGACTTCTGTCTTTATCTATGTAAAACCCGTAGGGGCGGGAGGTTGGCATATGGGACTGTTGAGCTACTGGTGGTCAGCCGCATACGGGGGCCCTCAAGCGCAAAACCAGGCAAGTAAGGTGCGGCCATTAAGCCTCTACACAATAGTTTCCCAACCAGCATTTTCCATATTGAGCAAACTGAAGCTATAGAAAGCTGTATATAAGCCCATATTTTTAAGTTTATATGATATACCAAAAATTACTGATTTTTTCGCAACATGTGTTCTGAAGCTTGGGAATGTTTTTGGGTTTCTCGGGCGTCGGCTGGGTTGTAGTATCAGTTTAAGTATATGCCAGATTACATTGTAAGGGTAGGTATTTCAAGTTGTGTACCTTTGTGCTTGGCCATGGCGGTCAGAGCGCAGCGCGGCGCCTGCGGCAGAATGCATTCTGCCATTGTACCGCATGGAAGGGCTATTGTGATGTAGCACCTGAATATGATATACCCCGCCAATTATTTAGGGAGCAGAGGCCAAAATGGGCTACAGTGCGAATAAATAAGTTGACTCAAAGGCTGCATCTATGGAAACAAGTGTAAGGGTCTAGGCATGGAAAGCAGGTAGCAGGTGCACATGGCCTAGGAACTCAGTATTTGCACATATATAGGATAGAACATATATTCTGAGGAATTTATTATGATTAATTGGATGAGACGTCACGGAAAAATTCTTTCAGTGCAAGCAATGTCATATAACTTCAGTTGATACTCGTAAATTTTTGCTTTGATCCTAAAATACCTACACGCTTGCATTTTAAGATACACATGTATTGTGTAGAGTACATTGACTTTCGCAACATAAGGCTTAAAAATTCGCAAAGATTTCATAATGTTCCAGCCAGAACATTAGGGCTGTGGGCTTTCCAATAGTCCAGAAATGTGTCTCAGAATACCTGTATCAGCGGCCGGGTGGCGTCTGTCGTAAAAATTCATGATTCTACACAACAGCGAAATCTGTTTACAGCGACTATGGCTGTGTTGTTTGTTTTTACGGTGGCAAACTGCGTGTTTTTTATCACGTATTTCAACGTCATAGGGGTATTTTATTCTATCCTCTGATGGCTTCTACAGTTGCATGCGCTTGTCATAAGCCATTTCTGCTCATTTATTATTGACGAGCAGTTTTAAGGAAGTTTGCAAGGAGACAGAGGTAACTGTCCCCGATTTGCCGCAGCCCGAGGAGCAAGAAGCGGAATATTGCTTAAAATTTTAGTTCACCGCACTGGGCGCACAAGAACTTGAAAAATGGTTCGATCGAGAGACGAACAAACACTTGTTCGTCACAGCTTGTTCCTCCCTGGTGGATGTGCAAATGCTGCATTTTTTATGGTCTAAAAAGATGCGGAAGTATTGTGTCGTGACCAAATACGGAGTCTTTGATTTCGTTTTTAGCGCGGTTCGACACAAGAGAGAGCTCGAAGAGCAGGAAGCTCGGATCCCGTGGTCAACGCTCCCATGGGTAAAGATAATGCCCAAATTTTTTGTAGGTATATGTGCGAGAGTAGGGGCGCCAGATCTTGTAATACTAGGTTTTGTTGATAAGAGAATATTTCCCGGGTCCACATAAGCTATCCAGTTATCAATTGCTCCATTTGGCAGATCATCGTTATGGGGCCATGCTTAGGTCTACACATTCGGATAATGGCAAACTACGAGCGGTTTTCTTCCGCATTATTAGCGCAGCATATACCTTTGCTTACAAGTCCGCGCTGTATAGACGTTTTATTGTCATGGTAGGTTATAGAACAGGACCATAAGTTTGAAAAATTCATGCATAGTGTAGAAGGGAAAAAGTTTTCCCACGATATTGCGAAGTATAGGGAGGTTTCGGGCGTGCCCTTGAGGATCAACGTGACGCCATAACTCCGGATTATCAGCGTTTTCTAATACGTGCAATACCACTATACGGACCAAATTTTGCAAACAGATCCTGAGGGGCTCCGAGGACAGGGACACGATGGCACCTCGGATGAGGCTCTGCGCCCACTCTATATCCTTACATCTCCCTGCACACAGCATCTAGAGAACTGTGTCACAGGAAGGTTTGATGATGAATATCATAAAGCAAAACTGATACTTGCTCACTTTTTGCTCAATCCTGGATTGAGAGTGGCTCTTGTGTCCCAAATCATGAAGTGGACGTTGCCTTTATCGAGCAAAGCCCATACCCTGTCCATCATCTTTAACCCTGAGGATATTCAAAGCAAACAGACTTGTATCGATGATAGCTGTCTGCCAGTAGTGTGCTCTATTTCCAGGACGTTGGACTCCATTTATTGTGTACTACGGGGAGTGTACGACGATTCCAAATGCGTCTTTGTGTGGTTAACGTGTGCTACGTACGTTCAATGAACCTCATAAAACGGTTTTCCTGATCGGCATTCTGTTATAATCGGTCGTCATGCACCAAAGAGTATATACAAGCAATCTTCTGGAGGTGTGATAGCAAGTTCCGGGAAATTGAAGAATGCCACATACGCCTTTTGGTCACAGCTGAAGTGATGCGCAAGTCCGGAATTGGGGATGGTAATCCGTTGCCGTCGTATGGTGTCGTCCTACCCGGTACGATAGAGAGCACATTGGACAAGTATCACAAACTGCACAAGGATCGCGGAACAGCACTCAATTTTGAGGAGGCTTTTAGCGCGTTATACGACAACCTAGCTGGTATGACAAAGCCTTGGATGGAAGAACTGGTAGCATGTTCTGTTGCCAGCACGGTAAACGGGATGCTGCAGGGCGAGAAGTATTCATCCGCCGCACTCAATAACATCATCAAGTTGCATAGTGAGTGCGTTGGGGTAGTACTTGCTGCGGAAGATTATACAAGCTATGGGGAGTTCGTACGAGATATCTTGGGTAGTGGTTCAGGAGATCTCACCATGGCCTGTCATGAGGATGTCCTGCTATCTTCCGGCTTGTTGTCGAGTGCCTTTATTACTGAAAACATCGAGGAGTCAACGCGGGACTGCGTGGAGAAGAGGACCGACGCTGGTGCAGATGCCGAGAAAGGCACCACAAGCCCAGCTCAGGAAGACGAAAGTAAAAGTGCCCTGGCAGACGACGCTTTCAGCGAAATGGCCGTGGCAACAATTACGACGCCTACTTTAGCAGGACAGACAAAAACGTGAAACTAGCGTAAGTTAAGAATTTCTGTAAGCGGGTGTCAACCTCAGAGTACAGGAGAGCAGCCTAAGAACGTTGACGTGAGCGGGACTCATTTGCGTTTTTCTCAGCACGTCCGAGTTGTGTTTCTACAACTTATAGCGCAGAGGGAGAGCTATTGGAACGATTAAAAAATATACAAGACATTTCCTCTGCCGTAAATGCGGCTTCATATAAGCCCGTACCATACGGGCTTTACGCTCTAAAGTTGCATATATGCTTGCATTTTTAAATTCTATATAGTATCTAGAAGGCCATTGTTTTCTGCAACATGCAGTTGTAAACCCCGGGAACACCGCTGGTTTTTACGTTAAGGCAAGAGTTTGAGTGCTGCGCTATTCTGGTCGGTTATGGGGGGGTATTATGTCAGATGAAGCTTCTGTGGACGTTTCGGATCGTAAGCGGCTTGTAGCCGGAATTCGTAGAAACCTGGCCAGAGCTGCCTTGCAGATGTTTTTTCCTCTATTAGCCTCGACCATGTTGTTTGTGGCAGGCATAATACTTGCAATTAAGTACTCTGGTAGAACCGAAATTTTATCAGTTGCCGTGACGGCAGCCGTATTTTCGACTATTGTGATTGGGTTAATCTCATTAACGCCTGTCCTTAGACCTCTTCTTGAGAGGAAGTCATATCATATTCACCAGGAAGTTTTGCCACCCAGAGTAGAAAATCATTATTCCTCTCTTGAAAGTTGCTGGGATCGCTACAAACTTGTACTCACTGTTGCGGATCTGCAATCGCTTGAGGGCAGGTTTGACAGAAATACGTACGGACACTTGTTTGATCTGGCAGAGGGGCGCCCAACACCACCAATAGCACCGTATTTAGTTCAGTATACAGATGAAAGCGCCGAGCCGCACCAGGGCTACTGCTTGGTAATGAAAAACATGGTTTTCTATGCTGCATTCGAAGTATCTCGAGGCCATGGAGAACAGCATGATGACAATAGACCCCTTTGGATCACGTTGAAGCCCGCATTTCCCGATGGTATGACGCCTGTCTTCCATAGCGAGCGTTTGCCAAGCGTAGAGCATTCCCCGGATGGGATCCGTAGATTTCCGGATAGCATACGGTATCCAGCCATTTATGGTAATCCTGGCCAATCCTTTTTCATGAACGCCATGTTCGGTCTGAGAACACACATTCACGATGACGGAAGATTTATTGAATTTTCCAGCAATATGCTTTCTTCGTATATTGCCTATCAGCGCAAGTTGTTGGAGGAGTGCGCAAAAAATTCTCAAGGTGACCCCACGTGGGCGAGTGATCCGGTTGCAAAATTTATTTGCAGTATTGATGGAAGAGGATTTCTTGGTGACATTATGGAGTACAAAAATGAATTTCATAACATCGCCGTTGGCAATTCCACTGTTTACACTTCCGTGGAAGATAGGCAGTTTTTGATATCTGCTATCAATGCTGTAGAGGAAAGGCTAAGAGAGGCTCCAGAAACCAGAATACTCGACACTACCCCCAGTTTTGTACTGGCTTCACTTTATGGGATGACGTCTCCGTATTACTCAATCGTGCACTACAATCTTAACCCTGGAGACGAAGATTTTCTCGTGGCTCAACGACAGATATTGTGCCACTTTATTGCCAATGATGATTTTAGAGCGGCGCTTGTGTGTCAAACCATGTTATGGGTGCTATCCGTCACTCCTAGTGTGCATGAGTGGGACGAGGAGTTCATAAATACAATTTTGTCCAGAGCCAGAAATCCAGGGCCAGAAGAGGTGCACGCGCTTCCGGCTGAATGTAGTGCTCTTCCTGACTTGTTACGGTCTGTTTTATGTGTTCTGCAGGCATTTGGAGGATGGGGTGCAACGCTTTCGCGGACCTTTGGCGACCATTTTATACGTCCAATGTATCTAATTCCCGGTTTTCAAGATTGTGGGGTCCCCGTCGAGGACGCAAGTCATGTGGAGAGATTTATCAAATCACATCAGACTTTGCGCGACGCAACTGGCAATGCGCCCCATGCACATTACCTCGTTGTGGGTTCCACTTTCAAATTTGCAAGGGAGTTAAACGATAACGCCATATCTCAAAGGTTGGATGAATACTTTGAGTCGTATAGGTGGAGTCATCACAAACATCCAGAGTTTTCAGAACGCACCAGGTCCGCATTTCAAATCATAAATGCGATAGGAGAAGAGGATATGATGCGAGAATTAATTGCATATGGTGTTGCTGATACGATCAGGGCCTCTCTTGCGAACAGAAAATGTTCCGTCGACGAGCTCAAGAATATTGCTGCATCAGCGAATGATCGCGTGGGAGCGCTGCTTGCGAAAAATATGGATGCGGAGCATGAGCTTACATCACGCAATATTGGGAGAAGAAGACCCGAGAGAGTTGATTGCTATGCCACAACCAATGAGGTAAATATCCTTCCGTCTGATGAGTTAAAAAGCCTATTTGGGATTGGGGATCAAGAGCAATGGGACCCATTGTCTGTTGACGAGGATCCCAGCTCCAGTCTCGAACTTGCTGAAGATGATACCCAACACCTCTCCTATCGGTCAGACAACGAAACGGACGGTCAGGTTTATGGAGCACCGGCATAGTGTTCAACTCTAAAGCATCCTTGGTCAGACTGCGGTATGTACCACTGATATATGAAGTGCATTGTACCCCATCAACGATACCTGGGCGTATACCAAAATTGCATTATTACTATGCATATTGCGTGGGATTGTGGTCGAAAAGAAGATAAAGTCGTATTTGACTCGGTATCTATCTGAAGTTCTAGCAAATTTGGCACGGAAACGCGGCACTTATTATGTCTCTGAGCTGCGTTCCGCCCGCAGGGTCAATACAATGTACGCGGGGGGAAATATGAGTTGTGTGAGGGTCGCCTTTTCATTCGAAAAAATTGGCAATAATTGTCACTGCATTAAGCGCAGACCCTCCGGTACAACTGTGTTTATACAGGCCATAGACTCAAATTTAGGTCTTCAAGTTGCATATATACATTGCATTTTTTAATACTTTATGTTAAACAGAAACCGTTGATTTTTAACAACATATTTTTTGTGAACCCAGAGGCTCTTTCCGAAATTTTATAGGGTTGATGCCGGTGTTCAGATTTTTTATATTTGGTTCAAATTTATGCCAGAAGAAGGTGCAAGTACATCTACTGCAAGTGTTGCAGCAGGTGGTGCGGATAGCGTTTCATTAAAAGCCCAACAAATTGCGGCAGAAGAGGTTGCGGGTGCTGAAGAAATAATAGATCCGTGGATCTCCATCTCAAAGCGAGATGCTTGTATTGTAATTCTATTAAGCGTGCTGTTTTGGGCAGCAGTTGCGAGCGCCGTATGTGCAGCTCTGTACTTCAGTATCGCAGGGATGATTTTGACTCCTGTGGCCGTAGTGCTCTCATCAGTGTTTTTCGCTGCATTGACTGTCGCACTTCGTTCTGGTTTTTCCTGGACCCGCCAGGATTGTGCAGAAATCGGAGAGGAGTGGGATCGCAGCGCAGCTTCGGTTTCTTCGGAACAGGAAGCAGGGCAGAATACAGAGCAAAATATCGCAAATGCTGCACCTTTGCCCGCTTCTGGGGAAGATGGGGCGTTGCCTGCAGCCTCCTCTAGCGTGGAGGGCCAGGACCAGCATGAAGTGGCGGCGACACCTTCCGGTACTGATGTCATTAATGGGAATAGTCCACCTATTCAGCCTATCGTCGCTGCTTCAGCGACGACAACAACTTTTCACGCTACACAATCACATCTTCATACTGCCAGCGCCAACACTTCGGCGTCACGGCCTTCGAATCCTGTTTCTGATAAAGGTTTGGGTCGGAGTGGAAACGTGGACAGGAGAGAGTCTCATGCAGGTGCAAGCTTGAGGTCTGGGGAGGCTGCACCTAATACTTTATCTGGAGATATTCTCGCAACTGCTTCATTCTCTACTACTCCTACTACATCTACACGGGTAAGTTCAGTGCCTGTGACACGATCGAAAATAGGCGTTGTCCATTGGGAAGAGTCAAGCGAGTCCATCCCGTCACCGGTGTGGCTGAGCTCTGAGTTATCACAGGATTCTTCGGAAACATCTTTGCCCGAGAGTGTTTCTGTAAACGTGCTGCCATCTTTGAGCGACTTAGCCGTTCCGCCTCAAGATGGTGCCAATGTCAGTGGCCAGGACATTTTCGAGTTTGTGCTCACTCCCGTAGATATACGAGAACTTGAGACAATTTTTGACGTGCAGGAGCACAAACGGGTATTCGATGCGGCAAAGGGGCATGCACCTGATCTAGACTTCCTGCATTTTCTGAAGCATCCAACCGTTCAGGGAGACAGTTTTATCATCAGCAATGGAGCGGTGTTCCGTTGGACATCTACTCCATCTAAGTGTGGCTCGCAAGCCGCATCAGGCCCTTTGTGGTTTGCAGTAAAACCCCACTTCCACGAAGGTATGCGCTTGTTATCTTCAGAGGAAGCATTGCAGAATCCGGAGCTACCAGAAGAAAAGATAGTCCTGTGTCCAGACGGTGGGAGTTGTCGTACAGGGACAAGGTTCTTCCAGCGCTTATTTTACCCTGTCAAAGACGAGGCCAATCTTGACAGAATATCAGTTATGAAGATGATGTTTGATCCCGCGACATCACAAGATAAGGTGAGTGAGGCATTCGCTAGGGATCTGTTATCATCGTATATCTCCTTCCAGCGCGGGTTATTGAACAAAATGAGCGGTGGAAAATGGGACTCAGAGCCAGAGAATACCGCAGCCAACATGAAAATGCTTAAGAGATTTTTATACGATACAGAAGCGGGTAGGCAGTTTGCCTGCGACATCTTGAAACATGAAGATGCCATTTTAGGAGCCGTGGGTGGAGCCTTTGACAATATCTCTTCGGATAGCAAGGGCTTTCTCATGCTCTCGGCGAATATCGTAAAAGAAATGACGCGCGACGTTCGTTGGGGCATCAAAGCCTCAGTCAGCAGAAAAACCAATGCCAGAGAAGACATTAACATACTTGAACTTTATGCGCTGATGACCCCCTACGTAAGGCATTTGGACTACAGCTTGGGTTTCAAAGTAAAAGTTACTGATGACAAGAAAGCATCACTGCTTAGCTATTTCTTGTGGGACCATGACTTCAGGCAGGCGGTAATAGCCCTGGCCATGAGATGGGTATGTTCCGTAATTCCGGACGACATCGATGTGCGCGATGGCGCTTCATTGAATGACACATTGGAGATGGTGAAAAATGTGCGGGCCATTGACCAAGAACTTCCGGTAGTGTGCACTGCCATTCCTGGGTTGTTGGAATCCGTTTTTTGTATAGTGCAAGCGTTCAAAGCAGGTCCTGATGCACTCCACAGCACGTTCGAAGACTATTATATTGACCAAATGTGTCTTGTTCCTGAGTTCCAAGAGCTTGGTGTCGCCACTAGGAGTACTGCTCACGTGTTGCGCTCTTTCCGCGAGTGTGGCCTTGTCAATAAAACTCAGGCTCTTGACCAATATGTACATTACCGTGCGGTGGCGGAAGCGTTGGTTGAATCTGGGAATACTGGCAGACTGAAAGAAGACTTTCTACCGCAAAAAATATCGGAGCTTTTCGGAAATCCCAGTAAATTGTCAGCAAATTACGACAATGCACCGGAATATTTTCAAGGTCACAGAGAGTTTTTTGCAAGCATGAAGACGGACGACACTAAAAAGCTAGTGGCATACGTGGTTGCCACTACAATGCGGCGAGCTGATATTTACAGTATAGAGAGTTCTGATACGCTTGGCCTAATCGCTAAATTAACTGGTCGCGTTGCGGGGAACTTTCTTGTAAAACGTTAGTTCACTTACGGTGCGCCATCCTTATGCGATGTGATTCACCAAACTCACAGTCATGTGAAATTGGCCCCAGCCCTCCGAACGGATGTGTACATATCTCCACAATTGAGAAATCTGTTACAGACCCACAATGTGCAGCGTGGTCCTGCAGATCCAGGGGATACTAAGGAGCAAGAGGCAGTCGCTTCAGGTGCGAAATTATCGGCATTGATCGTGACAGAACAGCCTATGGTGGCCGCTAAGCAAGGAGAAAGCCTGTCTGACACTATAGTACAACAATCACACGATGCAGGTCGCTTGAACCCTGGCGAGGAAGCGGGTCCAGATCACAGTCCTGCATCAGCTGATGCGCCAATAGTTGTGGCCGCATTGCTGAAAACACCCAAATCACAGCATGCGGCGTCTCCATTAGAAGCAGCACCTGCCCTTGGTGATGGGATTACACTTCCTATAGAACTCACAGGCGACGATACACCGACAATTCATTCTAACGCTCTGGAGTATGAAGAAAATCCTGCGTATCTTTCGGATGGTGGTTCTCAGCCTACGAGTCCTGAGGGTTCCGGCGATGGAATGGTGGTGGCGGCGACGAATCTAGGTGGTGACGAGCCACCACGGCAAACTGATGCCGGATTACCTACAGTCACAGCGCCAATTGTAGGTGCCGAAAGTGAAGTTCTGAGTTTGCATGACACTGAACTATCTTCTCTCAAAGAAAGCCTGACAGAAAGCACTATGCGACCGGATCAAGCAGCGTTAACTGAGAACAACGACGCAGATGTACCGGTAGGCAATCTTAACTCCTCTTACCAAAGGGAAGAAGTAGTGTCCTCCATTGTGCTTGGCAGCCAACCTCCTCTCATGGAGTGTACTACGCGCGTCCGGAGTAGAGACTATACCGGTCCAGAAGCTGCTTGGTGTATGGAAAAAGACCTGCAACCGCCTAGCGCAGATACTATGCATGTGGTATTAAGCGCGCACGAGATCGACATACACGGGTTGCACAATACACATCCTTTAAAGAATATGATGCCGGAAATGGGTGTAGATGACCAGAGCGGCATAATGTTTTATCAACATTGCCAAACCAAGGATGCTGAGCCGCAGACCTTTTGTGTGGTAGGCAAAAAGAGCTTCGAAGTTTCCCCACGGATAGAAGTCATATCTTCTGAAGGGAGTGACAGTGCCTATGCGCAACCACCTGTAGGTGTCACAAAGATTGTCCTCAGCGTACCCAAATTCGGAACGGATAGCACAGTTCAAGAACAGAAGCTAGGGTTTTACGGAGAGAAGTTTAGGGTTAATGACCTCCAGTTACTCGCATCGTCGCGGGCAGACAGTAGCACGCTACTGTCTCTAGTATTTAGCGATAAAATGTCCTCTGCAGGGGGAAAAAGGGCTTCGGGCAGCGAAAAAACTTTCAATCTATACCTAGATCTCCAGAAAAGATTGCTCGATAATTTTTCCAGGGATTACGACGGGATTTTTCACCTTGGGGCCATATCTGATGCGCGGGAAATGCTTATATTCTTCCACAGCCCCTTTGGAGTCCATTTTTTACAGGACGTCCACAGGCACAGACAGCAATTCGAACAGGTGATCGGAATAATGCCAGCAGAGGACCCTAGAAAACAATTTTTAATCGACTCCATTAATGCAATTGATAGTCATTTCGACCCAGGCTATATGATTAGAGCAGAGCGCGAGGTTTGCTGCCCCGAAGGATTTTTTGTTGAAGTCAAGGGTCAAGGAACCTCTGAAGCGATATTACGTACGCTCTATATCCTTACTTCCCCACACTACGGGCTAAAAGACGATTTTATGGACAGATATGTCGATACTTGCGCAGAATTTTTGACTAATCGTAACCTAAGACTCCTATTGACTATTACCATCATGGAATCCATGGTTTCCGCGATTAGGAGCGCGCAGTTACAAATCATGGGCAGCACAAAAGAGGCAACGCCGCTAACACCGCTGGAAATCTCGAATATACTCAGTCGCTGTCCCATTCAGCAAATTCATAAAGCAATGCCCGGACTCGCCGAAAGCGTAGCCGGTGTACTTAGAGCTACCTTGGGCATACCAGCTGACGGCCTTGATGCGGCTACGATGACACAGCTATGTGTAATCCATGGTTTCCAAGACACTGTGGATGCGGAAATACCGGACCTTGATGTGGGGGGGCCAATTGTCCACAACGAATCTGCGCTCATGGATACCACGTTACTCTTTCCCGCAGTACGAAACAACGTAGTGGCGGAGGCCAAGTTAGTCGCAAAGAATCACGAGCAAGCAGCAAGAAAGGAAGATTTTTACCAACAAGTCTCGAAAAAATATAAGGGTGTGACGGCAGATGCTCTCAGGCCTCTGCAGCTTTTTGAAGAAATGAAGAATTATCTAAGGCAGCTTGATGTATCAGAATGCAAAGAGCTCGTCGCAAATGCTGTAGCATACGACATAAACAGCCTACTCCAAGGCCCGACCCTTCCAGAAAATGCCGGCGAGATAGAGGTGATTACACACCTTCGATCTGTTTTTGTTCACAAGCAAAAGTGCGATATCGACCAGTTTGGCGATAGTCTCAGTAAGTGTAGTGCAAGGAAAATCATAGAGCTACTCGAGGAACAAAAGGAAGCTATAACTGAGGGCTTTTTCCCCTCAATTACTGGCGACCGCGTTCTCATGCGTTTGACACACAGCAGCGACATACCTGTGTCCGTATGTCTTCCATCCAAAAGGAGTGTGCAGGAGACATCTGACAACGGGGCCACGCCTAGCAGCTATGTAGGAACAGTCGAGGCATCAGGAATTTCAAACATCGCTGGGCAGCAACAAACATACAGTAGTATCCAGCGGCAGACAACTCAATAGTAAGGCGAGATCGCGGCCCCAAGAATTGGGGCAAATGGGTCTCCAACGTGCCGGATTATACCTGAGCTTGGCACCTCACTATAACAGGCTTGGGCAAAAGAGACCTAGTTCTCCCTGACACCGTTTTTTATCTATAGGGCAAGAGGTAATTAACATGGTACATGATTCACGGCGGGTAAGGTCATGTTCTATCCCTTCTCCGACTCTTGATTTGCTTAGACTATCCGGCATTCCGGAAATTACGTATGACGACATATTTCAAGACCGTCTAATCATGACCCTCAAACACATCGATGTTGACTACATCGGTAGGCATGATGCCGCTCTTCACAGAGAGATATTGAGCACAATTGCACGACGTGTCGACACGGATGTACGGTTCTACTTTTCCGAAAATGGCCCACTGGTTTTTTGTAGCCTATCCGGAAATTTCTTTCAAGTTCTCAGGCACGACCTAGTGCCACCTGGAGAAAGTGCGGAGGAATGCCCGGAACTTCCCGAGCATGTACAGCTTGTTTTTAAGCCCAACATCCCACCAGGTATGCAAGTGGTTGCACTGGACAATCTAGATCTCAGGGAAATCGCGCATGTCCATCCCTCAGACTTTCGTTATCCAGTTGAAGCTTCGGTGACATCCCAAAACTTGTTCAGGTTTATGATCAGGTTCCCAACCAGTGCACTGGCGTTCGATCGCGGACCTTTTTTTCTATACTTGAAATTGCAACATAGGCTACTTGCCGACTATATAAACGCCTGGTGCAAGCAGCATGACTATACAGAAGAAGTTTTAGAAGCGGATGAAAGCGCCTATAACAGCATGATTTCCTCCTATATCAGATACGGAGAAGGATACAGATTTTTGAACGATTTTCTGATGTGCGAAGATGAAACGAGATCATGGCCAAGTGATATAAAAGTGTGCTCACCAGTATTACTCTCCTCAGAAGGCTATATGGAGTTGCTAGAGCGCTTTCGAAATGCAATGCTTTCTGAGGGCCATGTAGCACGTGACTCACTCCCTATGGACAGTACAACACTGCATACCATGTCGGCATTGTACGCGCTTTCGCACTCTGATTTAGGATGTTTCCAAGATTTCACTAATTTGGCCCGGCGTAGAGAAATTGTTGTCATGTTATTCCACAGCGCTGACCTTAGAACCGCGGTTGTCGCGGGTGCGCTAAAAGCGGCCAGGTTTGCCAAACTTTTGAGCAACCCGGGGTTGCTAATGGATTACGGGGTGCTAGACTCCTACTTTCCGTACACAGCCTTCAACGCTCCTGGGTTGCTTGACATTACGCGCGTAATGTCAAGGATTTATCATGACAAATCCGTTCCAGACATAGTTTTAGATCGACGCATCCTCAGGTGGATGCACACCATTCCAGGGATGAGCGAAATTCTGGACGCAGTAATGAATGTTGCCCTAGAAGGCAATGACAGGACCCAACAACTGGATGATACGTTTCACTGGATCATGAACAACGCACCCGATATCGGTTTCATAGC
The DNA here is from genome assembly GCA_052043535.1 of Anaplasma sp. Taxonomy (GTDB): domain Bacteria; phylum Pseudomonadota; class Alphaproteobacteria; order Rickettsiales; family Anaplasmataceae; genus Anaplasma. The sequence continues at coordinate 8,699 of JBQEQW010000044.1, read as the reverse complement.
CATGGCAAAAGCAATCGCCTACGTTAGGGATGGAAATGAATCCGTGCTTGAGGTGTACACCTGGATAGTACAGCATAATGTCGGCCTGATGGACATGGATAAGGAAGAGCGCCTAGCCGTCCTTAAAGACACTATTGATGAGCTAGATGAACTTGACCTTAGAGAGCTAGTGAGCTTTGTCTTCGCGCATGAAATCAGAAATCTTCTAGGAAATAATGTGCAATGTTCTGAAAAAGCAATAAACAGCGATAAAGTGCTACAACTATGCGACAATGCCATTATGAGGCTATGCACAGAGCAAGAAGGGATAGTGCAATCAGGCTTTTTTACCTCATTTGCGGTAGAAACCATATATAGCTATTATACATGCAATGCGGAATACGGATTGCGCATGCAAGACAGCCCGCATATAGAATCTGAAATTTACTCTGCACCCCCTCCTTTACCCGACTCCGGCATGGAGAGATAGGTAGTGGGGACGCGATTTTATGCGAGGGCCCCGTATGTTGAGGCTGCTATATGTCCAACAAGCCATTCGTTACCATGCATATCTAATTAATTATAATTAGGATAAAAGTACCAAATTGCCGCCAATAATGTGGCTAAACCATATTATTATAGGATTTTTCTGTTATCATGGATAAATATATGATATTATTTTCAGGTGGCATTGCTACGAATAGGGCAATTATTAGGGGTATGAAATATCCCCCCTGATGTTGCAGAAATATATCTCCATAGAGAGTCAGTAACACGTTCTTGTAGTTAGGTGGGAGGGAAAGGCATTGGTTTTATGCTAGGTGCTACAGCTAAAAGCGCAGAAAGTAGCTCTTGCGGCTGCTGCTTATACCACAAACATAAGGTGCAGCAGCGTGAGGTGCACATGATTTCAGGTAACTCCGCAACAAAAGGCAGGTTAAGTAGATGTATGCGGGGGATCACGTTCCCATGGTCAAACGTGCGTTCTAGCGTTCATAGCGGGAGACGGGAACATACTATTGCTGTGAAATCTTTTATGAGAACTTCGAGGATGGAGAGTAGCAAATCGAAAACTATCTGCTGGATCGTGTTTACCGGTTACGTATACATGTCCTTTCTGTGCGCGCTCTGCAGTGCCGCTATGCATAGCATGAACAGGCAGTTCTGGTTTCAGCCGCTTTTTGTCACAGGCGGAGTTGCGGCCAGTGGATTTTTGTGTTTTTTGATCGCATGCGTTGTCTACCGGGTCACGATCAGCACACAATTCGGCGTCCTGTTGCAATCTAACACGTTTTCTCTTGGATTAAGAAAGAGGCGTATCGTTATGGGTGTTTTTCGGGATGGTGGTCCGGAAGATATCATCCTGAGCGAACGTACGGCACGTACGGCCAATCGGTCTGTAGGTGTCCTCCCTTCGGACCAGATTGTATGCCTGATAAACAACGAGGGGAGAATTGTATACAACTTGAACTCTTGCACACATAGAGTCCGGCCATTGTCGACACCCAGATTTTCCAATTACCACGGTTATATTGTTGTATTGGTGCACATTCCACACGATATTACAATTAGCGACACTGAGAACATCAGGTTTTCCTACGCGTACCCAGCACTATGGACTTCCGAACGTGCTACTCTATGGGTGACGGTGTGTGCCATAAGGACTGCGGATGCTTTGATTAGCCTCATGTTGATGTCGCGTGCAACGGCAAGTGAATTCCAGTCCATGCTTCTGAGACGATACCTGAAACTATATTCCGGGTCGAATATGGGGAACTCTCTGATCTTATCCGACGTACAGAAGCGCAAAAAGGAGTTCGCATATGCACTGACATATGACGATATGGAGTTGGACTTACAGCAGGAATTTCTAGCTAATATCTTGAAAAATGTTACCGAAACAGATGGCCAAAGGCCTGGGACAAGTTTGCGGGACATGGACATGCTGTACTTGTTATCATGTTCCGAACAGCAGTTCTTTGTGGAGACAAGCACGCTTATAAAGTGTTGGTTGGTGTGTGAGTTTTTAGCCAACGTGCCGCTCAGACAGGCACTAATTCTCACTGCAGTGGAGTGTATGACCATAGAAATGCAAGGTGAACAGAGTCCCTCCATAGAAGGCATAACTCAGGGTGTTCCATATCTCTGCAGGCAGATTCCAGGCTTGTTGGAAAGTATCTATTTCGCTTTGGATGCGCGCCTGAACCGCCAGTACTATGAGGTCGTGGCCAGCCCGCTGATGCTGTACTACCTGGGACACATAAGGGCGTTGAATCACACCATGCCCCTGACTTACGGCATGACCATGCCTCAGTGGTGCGCAGAAGAGTCAGGGAAGGCACTTGCCTTTAAAGCTCTTACAGGCGGGAAAACCATTACTAGACTTAGGACAGAAACGCAGAGCGGGAAGACTTGGAACTTCGAACGCCATGTGCTGGCATTAGACAATGATATATCAGTCGTCGTGGCGCGTTCGGTGACAAAAAGCATCCTTGTACCACAGAAAAAATGTGTGCTCGTGGAAAATGTGATGGACAGGTTGATTAGCAACGCACAGCACGATTCTGACCGTTTAGTTTTGTGCCTGCTTCGCGTAGAACGTGCAACCTTCAGGAGCAACTTGTCTTCTCTTATGGCAAAAACTCTTATGGCCAAAACCACAGTAAACTTGGATTACAGGGTAGCACATGCTCAGTTCCAGGAGCTGATCTCGTCGAAAAAGGTGAGTTTGCGGGCGCATCGTTGTTATAGTAGGAAATACGAGCTCACATGCACGTGAGCTTAGACAACCGCGACGGGTTGGGTATTTCATGCCATTCCTGTTGGTATTTGCAGCGGTAGTTTTGGCATTTATTCAGATTGAAGAGAGGGGAATTTTATTGGAGTGCTGTGTTGAATTGAAACTGTTAAGAAATTCAAATACGGCAAATTTGTAAATTATTGATTTATAGGTGTAAAAATGACCAAAGAGACGCCGCTGTCCGACGAGGACATTGTGAGTTATGCAGCCTCAATAGACGCCGCTACGGCATCTGACGGGGAAAATACTTTGCCCACGCAACCGAAAAGGCAGGCTCAGATAATGGTGATTCCAGCCCGTGCCAAGAAAACGTCCCTCCCGCTGTGGCGCCGGCTCCGTGATATAGCCACAATGCTGGCGATCGGAACCGTGCTGTTGGTCATAGTTACCCTCTTGTGTATGTGTGCATTTCCTCATTTTTTCAGCTCTAATTCCCCAGATCTGGTCTTTGACATAGCGCAAATTGCGATTGTATTCATAGGATTAGTATGCCTGATCGCCGGTGCGCAGCGCTCGTACTCCAGTGTGCAGGAACAGAAACAGTTGGTTTCCATGCTGGTATATTTTGTCGATAAAAAAGGGCCTGTGCTGACACGGATCAAATACGGTGAAGAACAGGTCGCTAGCGAAGGAGCTTGGCTCTATGCAGACGACAAGGGGCAATTATTCTTGAAAAAAGGTGGCTATAAAAACATGCAGGGGAATAGGTCACCGCACCCCGTGTTGGTGTTTTCTGATACTAAAGACGGCATGGAAAAGGCCAGTAGCACCATAACTGCACTCAACTCTACGCCCGAAGAGGCAGCAATAGGACGCTACTTCTTGTCACATAATCTCCCAGGGAATATTCGGATAATAAATCCAAAAATACCCACTTTGACCAGTAAGCCGCTGCCAGGCGGGAAGCTAAGCACGGTGCGGTGCGAGTTCAATGTGGAAATCGAAACAACGGCCAGCAATCTCCTGCGGACCATACTCATACGTAGCCCAGATGCTGGATTAGACACAAAAACCATGTTCAGAAGATACGCAGCCATGCATAAGAGCAAGTTCGGTGCCTGTGTGATTGAGCACGTAGAGAGCCAATCCGCCATAGATTCAGCACATATGAGGCATTTTATATCTTCCGATCTCGTACGCGATATAGTGGTTTGTAGAGAGGAGTTTCAGTATCTGCTACAAAATGCTTCGGTACTACCGAACGGAGAGCAACCTTTTATTCGGACAGCTATAGAATCGGCAAATTCGCTGGAGGCGCCGCGTGACGATAATGGGGATACAGGAACTTCCCGTACAATTTTGTCCGCACTGTACGCCCTTTCATCTACAAACGGCGATCTTTTTTCGGTTCCTTCCCCAGGAAATAGGAGAAAGTTTAAAAAGCTATTTTTTGCACATGAAGACTTTAGAATCGCACTGATAATGTCCGCCGTAGAGGCTATAAACTCCCAGATACAGGCAGTTGCCGACAGGAAAATTCAAAAGGATGAACAACAAATCCTGGCCTCGGCTCCACACTTGTGCAGAAGCATGCCAAATTTGTGCGAGAGCGTTTACGAGACCCTCATGCACTTGAGAGACATGTTAGGAGACGGTCCAGGGGGCAACCTAAGGTTGCCGGATGACGCTTTAGCACGGATTGCTGACGTACATACATCACAAAATTCGGAGCCAACGGTTCAACACGCTGTTGTGTCTGTGATTAAAAATTTAGTTTCTTCCGAGCTTAGAGCTCTTGACCACGATTCCATATTGCAGGTAAGCGATAAAGCGATGGATCTGCTGTTACGAAATTGCGAAAATAGCCCATTGTCGCCGTTTTTCGATTCCATACTCAAGCCGAAAATAATTGTTACTCGATACCCAATTATGGAGACAAGTATTCTTGCCATGGGCGTATCTCGGGTCAAAATAGGTGGTAAGAGCCGGGGAGATCAACCTAGGACAACCTCAATTGAGGACAGTGGAGTTAGCGCAACTGTATCCCAGTACCACATCGCTGGTTGCCGGATAACATAGAAATCTTTTTGGATAGCCCCGCTTCTGTCCCTGTATCTGTGGTAATCTTGTCAGTAGAAACACCACAACGGCTGGCTGTATATGTTCTGTTGTAAAGCAATATCTCTCGGCCACCCATACGTTAACAAAGTAGCAGCCATAACTCTGGGACAGTTTTTATTTTTAGTGAAAATAGGGAAGATTTGATGAAATACGCCTCTAAGAGCCTATTCCCGATCGGTAATGCAAGATGCGGGCAGGTCGCACGTCTTTTAACGTACAAAAGTGTCGTAGAGACGCACGGAAAAGCGCGAATGAACGCGGTAGTACTTGTGTGTGGGTGCGCCGCAGTGACTCTACTTTCGCTAACCATTGCCATAATAATCAGCGGGAATGCCACTCATTGGGTGGGTCAGGCGGACTTTAAAAAGTTTCCGTTCCAGATTTCCTCATTTTTTCCTCTCGATGCCACGCTAACCGCGTCACTGATTCTGCTGCTGCTTGCCTTCTACGTTGCGTCCCAAAAAGCTACGTCACGGCGAGAAGAAGCGCAGCAACCTGTACACCAACCTGTACGCCAACTTGTAAGACACTCCAGATTTGAGTCCAGGGATTACAGTACAACACAGGACGCGCAACCTAAAAACTCCACAGACGAAACATATCGTCCACTAAAGGATGCTTTGAGTGCGCTAGGCATACGAACGGGCAGTGCTACTAATCACCCGTCTCCGGGCCAGGTTGTCGTGACTGTTGATCACATCCCACAATTTGACATCCGCACCTTACAAAAGGCTGGTGCGGCCTTGAGAGGCCAGCGCGTCGCATTTTACGTGGATGAGCACCTCAGGATTTTATGCATCATTGGCAATAATGCATTTCGCGTAAAAGCGTGCTCCGACAATTGTTCAAAACCGACAACCACTAGACACATGCAAATCGTCCTCCAGCCGGGATTTCCGCAAGGTATGCAAATTTTAGAACGCAGAGTGTATTTTAGGCATGACGGATCGAAGGATACTACACTCATGTACCCGGTGAAGGCTGAGTTGACCCCGGAAAACCTAATACTGATTATGCTCGAGCCCTGCATCTCTCAGGGCGGGATTGGGGGTAACTTTGAAGCATTTAGGCATTATTTGGAATTTTATTCGCAGCTGCTGTCATATGACCGGCGCAGAGGCTTTGCGTCTAGTTTGGAGCCTAAATCGGGTGGGGCGATGCAGCCCGGTGAGGCAATGGATTCGCAAATTAACCACGCCCCAGTGCACGATGTGGCAGAGCTCAGACTTCGGCTCAATGCTGACCTAACAAAGCACAGTCAGAAATTCTCTGAGCTCTTGCGCTCCACGTTCATTACAAGATCGGAAAAAAGGCTTTTGAGCCTGCTATTAGACGAAGCAAAGGCGACAGATGCCTTGCACATGGGGACTTCATTAGAATTTCTATCTGCGCTGTATGTTATGACGTGTGCGCACAAGCAGTTTTTCCAAGATCTCGATGAAATACGTCAAAAACGCGTAATGGTAGGGGAGTTCCTGATCAACGCAAACCTGCGGACGGCGATGATAACGAGAACACTGGGCATGGTATACCATGCCCTCTTGCGCGTGAAGAACAACCAGCTGAAAATCTCTCTTGAATCAATGCTGGCCGAGGGCAAATTCCATAGGACGTTGCCATACTTCTGTGGGCAAATGCCTGCATTGGTGGAGAGCATCTTTTCGGTTCTGCTGATAAGCTACGGCGAGCACCTGATTGATATGGACCTTGATCCGTCAATTATGCGATGGCTAAGAATGATCCCAGGATCTCACAGGCGGGCTAGTGGCCCATTAAGGTGCGTAGAGCTATGTGCGAGTCTTCCGGAAAGATGGGGTAGTACTCAGTGTATACGGACGGAAGACATACGCTTTCTGGCTGTGGCCGAGGTTGTGTTCGTCCTGTCAACAGAAGGCTGTGTGTCCAATGACTCCGTCCAAGAAATCACAGACAAGGTGCTGGAGGTCCTCAGGGCAGACGACAAGGCAAAGTACGTCGAAGCGCTGGAAACCACGCTTTCAAAGCTCAATGAGGAAGATCTGCGGCAGGTTGTGGCCTCTGCTGTGGCTTATGAAGTCGCAAAATTTGTCCCTGCGGGAAAATCATGTTCGATGTCATTACTGGAGCAGGCTTTGGCGCCAGAAGTCCATTCCAATGCGGTGTTAAAAGTGTTGGAAGGTGCGTGCAGTTCCCCCTCAAGAATCTTTACTTCGCTGATGTCTGAGGTCGCATATGTACATTACCCATCAACTGAAGAGGAGCTGGCTCAGGTCAATCTCCCCACCGGCAGGACAGACGGCGCAGAACCTTGCCTCACCGATATCAATAGTACAAACTTGCCCACAATGCACTCTAGGCATATATAAGCGCCTGTCGCCACTGACTAGCATGAAATCATCAAAACTGATGTGTATATCCGTCATTGCTTAGGTGCACGGCATTGCCATCGCGGGCGTAGACCTTGACGCCAGATCCCTCTGTGATTCCCCCAATTGCAGTGATCGGCGCATCGGTGCTGTTTGCTATTTCCCTGAGTTTCCCTAGATTTCTCTGTGGGACGGTGAAAGCAAGTTCGTAATCGTCCCCCCCTGTGAGAATCTGCTCCATCAACTCTGGTTGTCCGATAATAACGCGCTGGGCCTCGTCGGATAACGGGATTTTGTCTAGATGCAAATCCGCCCCCATGCCTGACAGCCTGCATATATGCCCTACATCTTGGATAAGGCCGTCAGAGATATCAATGCACGCAGAAGCGATACCGCAGATTTGCATTCCTAGAGATACCCTGGGCTCGGGCAGGTCATACCTATGTTTCAAGCCCCTGGACTCTCCACTTATCAAGCCCTGATATGCCATCAGCCCTAAGGCGGAATCTCCGATACTGCCACTAACATACAGTATATCGCCAACTCGTGCCCCAAATCTGGTCATACTGCGGTCGGCCGGAATACCCATCGCCGTAATACTCACAATAACCACATTGGAGACATTGCTCGTCGTGTCCCCACCGACTAAACTCACCGCGAAATGCTCGTTGTCCTGCCTCAGTCCGTCGCTAAACCCCTGCCACCATTCCTCCTTTGTTCCTTTAGGCAACGAAAGACCCAATAGATAGGCATATGGCCTGGCCCCCATCGCGGCAATGTCAGACAGGCTTACCCTCAGAGCTTTCTTGGCCAATAGTCCGGCATCACCGGAACCGAGGAAGTGCACCCCCTCCACTAGGATATCCTTTGTCACAACGAAAGAGCCGCTAGGGGAGGAAATCTCTGCCGCATCGTCGTCTTCGGTGTCAAATCCACTGCGCACAAGAGGGCGTATGTATTTATCCACGCACGCAAATTCTTCCACAGCCACGCCCAGCCAATTGCAGGCACGCACCCCTGCACCCACATCTTGGTCCATTATACAAACGATGCAACCTCATGTCCATCGCCACTATACAAAATACGTGGATGCATGAAGTCCATATATCAATGAATGATCCTATGACTGAGGTTTTTCTGTTAAGCACTTCACTATATGTTGGGTCTATACTTTTAAAACATAGTTGTTTTTGTCTGCGAATACACTAAAAATGGGAGCTATTCTATGCAACAAAGAGTCGTTGAGTGTGTGTGATACGCCAACTTTGCGGTGCAGTATTTACAAAGATCATGACCTTCGTGAAGTGTGCAGGCCTCGCGGTTGTGGACTTCCGTAGCCACGACGGACTCGTATACTCGGGGTATTTGTCCTTCATCTTCCTTCTGTCTACCTTTCCGTTCTTAGTGTTCTTCATTGCCATGACATCAACGGCGCTTGGTATATTGGATAAGCAGGAAGACTTTTTGCAGGCATTGGTAACCGCATTCCTAAGCGAACTGCCGCATGAGACAAT
>JBQEQW010000043.1:0-25956 GCA_052043535.1 Anaplasma sp. | reverse complement strand
GCGTGGTGTTGCACAATTTAGAAACTGGGCAGTCAATGATACTAGGCGGCATAAGGGGGGTCAATTCCTCCCCTAGGTTCTCTCCCGACGGGCAAAGCGTATTGCTGTCGGAATCTCTTCAGGGCGCAACAAACATATACTCGGTCGATTTGAGAAGCTGGCGGTCGACCATGCTCACCGACGACAAGTCGATAAACACCTCGGCGTCTTATTCTCCTGACAAGAAATTCATCGCTTTTAATTCGGACAGAAGCGGCAGACCCCAGCTCTACATCATGAATGCTGACGGCACAAACCAACACAGAATAAGCTCAGGTGTGGGGAGGTATTCGGCGCCAATTTGGTCTCCTAGGGGGGATTGGATAGCCTTCACAAAATCTGAGGGGGGGGTGTACTACTTGGGAGTCATAAAGCCGAACGGGAGCGGGGAGAGGCTGTTGGCACGTGGGCATGTGATTGACAGTCCGTCGTGGTGTCCTAACGGCCGGATTATTCTCTTTGCGAGACAAGATCCTCCTTCTTCAGGCAGTCCCTTTGGGTCAAGGTTGGTGACTGTCGACCTTACCGGGGCCAATACGCGGGTATTGGACACTCCCACCTATGCCTCAAGTGCCCATTGGTCACCAGTTTTACAGGACTAGGCGCTCTGGAGCGCTCTTGCGAGGCCGTACCCTGTACACGCTGCACTATACAGACATTGCAGCGCGTGACCCGTGCACAACCGCCAGCTCCTCCACAATGCCGCGAAAAGCTTCCCCTCTTTCCTCAAAATTTTTCCACTGGTCAAACGAACTACAAGCCGGGGATAGCAAAACGGTCACTGCCGTTTCCCCAGCTGAAATTGCGTGATCAAAAGCAGCATGCACCGCCCTCTCTAGGGTATGGCACCTTACATACTCAACGCCGGCTGTTTGCATACTCACGGCAAATTCGTCTGAAGACTCACCGATCAGGAAGGCCTTTCTTATGTGTGTTGCATATAGGCGCAGCAGCCAATCTATCCCTCCATCCTTGGTCTTCCCACCAACAATCCAATTTATATCTCTCCGGCCCGCTAGCGCCTTTTCCACTGCCGCCGTGTTTGTTGCCTTACTATCGTTGACAAATGTGACATTGGCTATTTTCGCCACAACCTGATTACGATGCCTCAGTCCAGGAAACTCCCTAACAGATTCGATGATCACCTCACCTGAAATTCCGAAGTTCCTTGCCACCACATAGGCCGCAGCTATATTTTCCAGATTGCTAGTTTTGTCTATCTTCAGGTCACCAATGTGCATTACCTCACCACCGTAATGTATGCAGTCATCCAGGACAGAGGCCCCATCGCTTAAATGGCGTTTGCAGGAGAATTCAACCTTCCGCTTCACGCATCTCGCAAGACCAGAGGCCGCCGGGTCATCGTGGTTAACCACCGACAGCCCACTGAAGTTCAAGATCTTCCCCTTTGCGGCCATATAGTCCCGCACGTTACCGTAAACATCAAGATGGTCTGGAGCTGTGTTTAAAATGACACCAACCTCCAGTTCTACGTTGCGCAGAAGTTCTATCTGGTACGAAGATAACTCTAGGACGTAAACTTCCCGATCTGGAGGAAGCGCAAGAACGCACTTCCCCACATTACCCCCAGTTTCCGCATCAATATGTGCATTTCTCAAAATCCACCCTATAAGTTCCGTGGTTGTAGACTTGCCATTGGTCCCTGTTATGCCGACAAAACGTGCCTTTTGTGACCGGCAAAACATCTCTACATCGGACGTTATGGCACAGCCCACCTTCGCGGCGAGGCGCACCACCCAGTGCTTCTTATACGCAGAGTACGGTACACCGGGACTGAGAACCAACTCCGAAATCCGGTCCCAGTCGTAGTCATAAGGGTGAACAAACCCGCACCCGATGCCAAGTTCCCTGCAATGCCGCAACACCTCTGAGTCATCATCCCACACAAAAACCCGGGCACCGCTCCGGACTAGAGATTGCACCACGGACAACCCCGTCTCGCCCAGGCCGAAGACAGCTACTCGCTTGCAGAGATAGCGGGGAAGCAAGACCATACGCTTTCCACACCCCCTTAGCAGGAGCCGCAATGGTACCGCCAAGCACCACAGATGTCAACACTAATGGTTGTCTGTATGCGACGGGAACACAAGCTTAAAAGTGGAAAACGCACCACAGAAAATTTGTAACGCCATGTCCCACACAAATCGCTTCACCAAGATCCTATCCGTGGTACAATGACGCGTCCGTTATTGGTGTTCTGGCCGTATGGAGTGTGTCCCTGCCGTGTTGTGTGACTCTGATGAGCGTGCAATACGCAGAATCACTGAGGAGACTATCGCGCTGATCCCGTCATTGGGAGTGAGGGACTCCACCCTACTGGAAGCATGCAGGCGGTTAGGCCTGGAGGGTGGCTTTTGCAAGTTTCCCGAGGGCATAGTGAGCGTGCTGAGGCACATGAACGGGGAGCTGATCCGCTCGGTGACTAGCTCGTTCCAAAGCATGAATCAGGAGGACCTGCCTAGGGTTCGAGACAAGGTCGGGCACCTCGTGAAGCTGTGCGTACTTCATAATACCTCGCTGCCTAACTCTAGACGGCTGATTAAGTCCATCCTATGTTTTGCGGTGCTGCCGCAGAATATACATTTATACGCGCAATTGACCTTTGAGATCGCAGATATGGTGTGGCATCTCGCAGGAGATTCCTCAACGAACTTTAAGTATTATACGAAACGAACTACCGTGGCCTGGGTGTATACATCGTCTCTGGTCTACCTAACACGAGATTTTTCCGAGAGCTTTTCCTCAACCTTCGCCTTCATGGAAAGGCGCATAGCTGATGTGCTAGTGCTGCAAAAATTGAAGGGGTCCATAAGCAACAAGCTGGCTAAAGCCTTTGGTGCCTTTGCCGTGCGCTTTAATTGATGTGGAGTTTTGCATACACGGTAATATAAAAATAAATTTCTGATACGATCTTTTCGTGATATCTAAGGTCGGTCTGTTGTTCCGTGCCAAGAACTATGTATAGTAGAATCGCTAGGGTTGTGTCCGTAGCAAAGCCGGACTTTTCCCTGCCAGGGCTCCTAGGGCATAATGCCTTATATCAGGAAAAAGACAAGGACAGCAAGACCTCCGGGTTTATACAAAAATCGCTGCCGTTTATTGACGAAGTCGTAAATTTTGTGTTTGGGATAGACAGGAAGGTCAAGAACGAGGCGCTCAGAGCTTCGTGGGGACCTCTACTGGCAGGCTTGGTCGTCATAGTAATATTCTTCGGGTTCTTTGGCGTGTGGGCCGCAATTGCACCGCTGGACGGAGCTGTGATCGCACCTGGTGAGGTAGTCGCGTCGATGAACAGACAGATAGTACAGCACCTAGAGGGAGGAATAATCAAGGAGATACCGGTACGTGACGGGGACACAGTCAGCAAAGGCCAGCCCTTGGTGCATCTCAATGACACGGCCGCCAAGGCCAATTTGGGTATCATCAAGGAAAAGATGCTCATTCTGTTGGCAACCGAAGCCAGGTTGTTGGCGGTAAAAAACCGGCTGGAAGATATCGAGTTCTCCCCTGAAATTCATGACCTATCCAGCGCTAAAGTAGTCAGCAAGGTTTTAGAAAATCAGAGGGAGTTATTCCATTCACAGAAACAGAGTATATCAGGCCAGTTGCAAATACTGCAGCAGCGTATAAAGCAGCTGAACCAGGAACTCGCAGGATTGGCCGCGCAGCTGGCATCGGAAGAGAAGCAATACAGGCTGATTAGCGAGGAGCTGGAGACGAAAAGGAGCCTGCTTTCGGAGGGGTACATCAGCAAGCCTTATATACTGAATCTCGAGCGTGTGTATGCCGACGCCGAGGGAAAGCTCGGTCACATCAGAGCGAGAATTGCTAGCGTCGAACAGAAAATAGGCGAAAATCAGCTTGAGATGCTAAACATCACAAATTCGGTGTTAGACAGAGCGAATGCGGAGTTGAAGGAGACCGATGCCTCCATAACCGACCTCAGAGAGAGGTTGATAGCAGCGGAAGATGTGCTCAAGCGCACAGTCATCAGATCCCCGCAAAACGGAATTGTGACCGGTCTGAGGTACCACACCGAAGGCGGCGTTATACCCTCCGGAGGGGCAATAATGGAGGTGGTGCCGGCGGATGATGACCTGATAATCGACGCCAAGATGCCCACACGGAACATAGAGGAAGTGCTGTCAGCTCAGGCCGTGGAAGAGAACTTGGTAACCAGCGGCGAGCATAGGGGACTGAAAGCAAAAGTCAGGTTGAGTGCCTACAACATTCGCAAGTTCGGGCTGATCGACGGCATAGTTATTCAGGTGTCTGCAGACGCGCTTACCGACTCTCAGAGTGTCAGGTATTATTCACTGAGGGTAGTGATCCCCAGGTCGGCATACTCCGGAAAATTTAAGAATCTCAGGCTCCGTCATGGAATGCCTGCAGAGGTGTTCGTGGTTACGCGCTCCCGCACCTTGTTGAGTTACCTACTTACACCAATAACTAGTACCTTCGAGAAGGCATTCAAGGAGCGCTAAGCGGAGGTATAAATTGCCGCGCGACATGTCGACTGTGTTACACAGATGCGCGTCCCCCGCGGTATCACCTACATATCCGCATGCGGACAGCAAGCTTCTCTCTGTGACGTTTATGACACATACTCGTTGATCCTGTTTTCCCGCACCTTATCATTCTGAAACACGCGGCATAGCACCATGACGGAAGATAACCCCATCAGCACCATTACCAAGGCATAAGGTGCTGCGTCCATGTGGCGCTCGTCGCCGACTAGCTCATAGATGCGTGTGGCCATGGTCTCAAAATTGAAAGGCCTTATTATCAGAGTCGCAGATAGCTCCTTTATGGTGTCAACGAATACCAACAAAAACCCCACCATGACGCTTTTCTTGATCATCGGAATGTGAACGTTGATGCACGTAGACACAGCGCCATGCCCCATGAGCCTCGAAGACCAGTCCACTTCCCTGGGGATCTTATTCAATCCTGATTCAATCGGGCCTATGGACGGGGCAAGAAACCTAAATATGTAAGAGTACAACAGGCCCCCAATAGTGCCTATTAGAGCTATATCAAAAAACCTTTCGCTCACAAATTGAGACAACTTTCCCAGTAGGATAACGATGCCCACCGCGGTTATGGTACTCGGAATGGAATACCCCGTAGATACGAACCTGACCACATAGGATAACCCGCCTTTACCCCGAGTTAGACATGACATTATCACAGCAATGGTCGCCACCATGGCCGCGGTTATGGACGCAATGCCCACGCTATTTAATATCACTGAAAAGAACTCAGCGCAGTTTATGCCCGGCAGCCTTTCCAGCGTCCAGTACACCAAAGGGGTAACAGGCAGCACAAACCCCACGAACACTGCAAGCAGACAGATACAGTATATGAACGCTACCACCAATTTGCTGTTAAAATGCCACCTATAGCAATAATTCGTGTTCATTTTGATCGCAGAATAGGAGGCCTCGTCGCTGCGCAAAAACTTCTCTAGTGCCATAATCAAAAACACGAACGTAAGCGCGAGCAAGGCCAGTATGCACGCCGAGTGCTTGTCGTGTAAAAGAAACCAGTGACGGTATATTCCAGTTGTAAATGTGTTTATGGTCAAAAACTGAGGCGTACCAAAATCGGAAATTACTTCCATCAGCACCAAAGACATGCCGGCAACCATGGAGGGCCACACCGCGGGAATGACAACTGACGTTAGAATCTTATACCTAGAGCAACACAAAGTCGTAGCAACCGCAACGCTATTCCTGATCGCGATAAACGCGGTACGGGCCAACATGTACACGTACGGGTACAAATTGAACCCCATTATCAGCGTACAGAAGAATAATGACTTCACATCGGGAAAGTAGTAGTCGCCCTTCCCCCATTGGAAAAAATCCCTCAAAGCCCCCTGTACAGGGCCCGAAAAGCCGAAGATGTTCACGTACACGTACGCTACTATATACCCAGGTATGGACAGTGGCAGAAATAGCGCAACTTCGAAAATTCTACGACCGGGAAACGAGTAGTATGTTATAAACCAAGCACTCATCACCCCAATAAACAACACCACAATCCCAACGCCAACCATTAACACCCCCGTGTTGAAGACGTACTCGGGCAGCAGTGTTGCAAGAAAGCCAAACCGCCTGTCGCTTTCAGTGAAAAATACGACAACCAGAGAAAAAACCGGCAGAACAAACACCAGCGCCAAAGTTACAAAAAAGAGGTGTCCTGAAAACCGTAACAACACTGTGGCACTGCCACTTTATCCAACGAACTACATGAATTATAGTTTATATTTTTACCGATACTACTGGAAAATAGCAGGAGTCACTCATCGCAAGCTGACACCGCACAGTGATTGCACGTTGGAGGCAATTTAGCAGGTCCCAGTACAATAAACTTAGAAGAGTATGCGTTTCGTACTGTGTACATGCGTGCCGCTCTCCCGGGGACAAACGGGGAGCCAGGCAGATTTTTGTTGTCACGCTGGTACTTGTGTGGTACACATGCGCGCTGTTCCGAGTACGGGTCTTGTCTATGTATGGTGGCAGGTATGCTTTGTCCGTTAGGGCGTTTCACTGGGTTATGGCCCTGGCGGTTGCTGGGCTTGTGGCGCTGGGCTTCTGTATGACAAACATGTCTTTCCCTGACAATTCCGCAAAGCGACAGTTGTACACGGTACACAAAGCTTGCGGTATTGCTGTGCTGGCGATGCTGCCCGTTAGGCTTCTGTCCCGCTTGCGTTCGAAGGTCCCCCCATACTCTAACAAGGTGTCGAGGGCTTCTGTGATCTTGGCAAAGGTTGTTCACTTTTCCCTGTATGTGCTCATGTTTTGCATACCGGTGTCAGGATATCTGATGAGCTCCGCTTCGGGGTACCCTGTGTCTATGTGGTATTTCACAGTTCCGGCTATGATCCCCAAGGATGAGTCGGTTGCGTCGATGTTCTCCGCTGTGCATGAAGTCTCGGTATTCGCGCTTATGGCTGTGGTAGCGCTGCATGTTCTGGGCGCATTAAAGCACACCTTCTTTGACGGAGATAACGTCTTTAAGAGAATTATTTGAGGTTTTGAGTGCTTTCGCACGCATGGAGAAAGGGCGCGGATTTTTTGGGCAGTAAGTTTGCTATAATGGGCGGCGCGATGAGCTGGGTCTCGGAGCCGAATTTGGTGTCTGCAATATCGAATGCCGGGGGGTTCGGGGTCTTGGCGTGCGGTGCCATGTATGCACCAGAGCTCAAACTCGCGATAGAGCAGACTAAGAGTCTGACCAGCAGTTCTTTCGGGGTTAATTTGATTGTGATGCACCCAGACTTGGATAATCAGCTGGAAGTGTGCGTGCAGGAAAGGGTCTCCCACATAGTCCTGGCAGGCGGGGTGCCTAGCGGTAAGACTATAGACCGCATTAAGGAGTGCGGGGCGAAGAGCATATGTTTTGCTCCTTCTCTGTCCGTCGCCAGGAGATTGGTAAGAATGGGAGCCGGAGGTCTGATAATAGAAGGTATGGAGGCTGGGGGTCACATAGGTCCGGTGAGCACCTCCGTGCTCGCCCAGGAGATTCTGCCGTTCTTTCGCAAGGACAAGAAATTGAGTGATATGCCGATTTTCGTAGCAGGCGGCATAGGTACCGGCGAGATGATAAGTAGCTACTTGAATATGGGTGCTAGCGGCTGCCAGATAGGCACCCTTTTCGTGTGTTCACACGAGTCCAGAGCGCACCCGAACTTCAAGGACGTGTTTATTCGGTCGTCCTCCAGGGACGCTGTGCAGTCAGTGCAGCTGAGCAAGGATTTCCCCGTCATCCCGGTAAGAGCGATAGCGAACGCCGGCAGTTCTCGTTTCATAGGCCTGCAGCGTGAGGTGATATCCCTGTACAATGCAGGAAAGATTTCCAAGGAGGAGGGACAGCAGCGGATCGAAAGATTTTGGGCTGGGTCTCTGAGAAGGGCAGTTGTTGAGGGTGATGTGCATGATGGTTCGCTTATGGCTGGTCAAAGCGTAGGTTTTGTTGATGGTATTAGGAGCGTGAAGCAAATTATAGAGGATTTGGTACAGGAGGCGGAGAGATGTTTTTCTCGCTCTGGCTTCCAGTCCCAGCTGTAGAAATCGCGTAAAACATTTATGCAAAAAACGTAAGTGGCGCCCTATTGTTAATGCCTTGACAACATCTCGGTCGCTTGACCAGCTAAGTCATAAGTGCTACGATCGCGTCGCTCGTGTTTGCCGTCCGGCAATGTAGCACGCTTGGGTTATTTGTTGGGGTATAAGATGAAAATTTTTAAGATTGTATCTAACCTTCTTCTGCTAGTTGCCGCTGCATTCTTGGGGTACTCCTACGTAAACAAGAAGGGTATCTTCGGGGGCAGAGAGGAACTTGTTGCCTCTGATGTCGCTGTGGAACCGGGGGTTGCGACTATTTCTGCATCCTTTGGAGATATGGTAAACCACGAAGGCATGGCTGTCGACAGCAGTGTTTTCAGTGGTAAGAACATGTTGGTGATATTTGGCTTTTCTGCGTGTCAACAGACCTGCCCCGCAGAGTTAGGCATGGCTTCTAGTCTACTTAGCAGGCTTGGCGACTCCGCCGGTGAGCTACAAGTAGTGTTCATAACAATTGACCCGAAAAACGACACCGTGGACAGGCTGCGGGAATATCACAAGTCATTCGACTCGAGAATCCAGATGCTTACAGGTAGCGAGGAAGCGATAGAGAGTGCAATCCAAAACTACAAGGTCTTTGTCGGTGCTACTACGGGTGTGGAAGGTGTGAACAAGAACATTGATCACTCCACGTTTATGTACTTCATTAACAAGAAGGGAGAATACGTGGCTCACTTTTCGCCAGACTTTGATTCGTCCGATGATCAGGGTGAGAAGTTATTCAAGTTTGTAAGCAGCCACATGCTTAATTCTTAGTTAAGTTTGGGGGTGCTACAGTCTAGTGGATTTATCCTGAAAGAGATGAGGGGAAATGAGGTTTCTCGGCTTGGTTTTGGTCGCAGTTACTGCGGTTTCGTTGAGCTTTAGTGCATGTGCATATCAGATCAAGGTCGTTGGTTCTTCCACCGTATTTCCTTTCATCTCTTCTGTCGCAGAGGAGTTTGGCAGGTTCTCTGCCTACAGGACCCCCGTCATCGAGTCTGTGGGCAGTGGGATGGGATTCAATATGTTTTGCTCGGGCAGCGACGAAGATACCCCAGACGTTGCGATGTCTTCGAGAAAGATCAAGGATGCAGAAGTTGAGTTGTGTAACGCGAACGGCGTGAAGGACATGATTGAGATATGCCTGGGTTACGACGGCATAGTTGTTGCTAGCTCGAAACACAAGGAGGAGGTCGACTTCTCTCTTCGCGATCTATTCGGTGCCTTGAGCAAGTACAGCCTGTCTATAGAGTATAGGAAAGTCCCACTCAACAAGTATGGGCTGTGGTCTGAGATACGCCCGGGTCTCCCTGAGCACGAAATCGAGATTTACGGGCCTCACAAGAACACTGGCACTTACGACATCATGGTCGAGTCCGTGGTGAGCGGAGTCTGTATGAGTGCAAAGAACTTTGTGGACTCCTACCCTGACATGGATGAGCGAAAGAGAGTGTGCAACAGTATTAGGAACGATGGAAAGTACATCGAGGTTGCAACCAGTGAGAATGTTGTGATACACAAAATATCGAAAAACAGCAACGCGTTCGGCATACTCAGCTTCAGCTTCTTAGTGAAGAATCGCAACGAAATACGAGGCAATAAGGTCGCCGGTGTTGAGCCGAGTTACGAGACCATATCGTCTGGTAAATACGTGTTGTCCAGGCCAATTTATATTTATGTTAAGAGAGAACACTTGAAGACCACTCCGGGACTTAGGGAGTTCGTCAAGGAGGTGTTGCGGCCCGAATCTATAGGAAGCAACGGGTATTTGGCTAGTCTGGGCTTCGTTTCCTTGCAGGATGAACAGCTGGCGCAAACTAGCCGGCGAGTCGAGCAGCTTATTGCTGGATGATGTCCATACCTGCACATGTGGGCTTCTCGCGCTAAGAAAAGATTTGACCGCCTTGGCTGTTGTGCTATCATGTGGCTCCGTGAGTTTTTTGTCTCTGTGGGGTTTTGGTTTGGTTGAGGTTGTTGTATATCATGGAGATGTAGAACAGGGCATACGCACCCTGAAGAAGAAGCTTCAGAGAGAGGGGAAGCCGCGGCAGATGAAGATAACTCACCACGAAAAGCCTTCGGAGAAACGCGCTAGAAAAAGGGATGATTGTGAGAGGAGAAGGAAGAAGCTTCACGGATCGCCTTCCGAGCCTCAGTTCGGTAGGTTCCAGGTGAGTTCCAGGCACTTTAATATCCACAGGCCTCTAATTTCTGGTGATGGGCAGTAGTGTCGCGCCGTGCAATTGTGTTTGGGGCATGGCCTTTGCCGTGTTCGTGTGTGGCGTGGGTCTGTGTGAGTTGCGAGGGCGGTTGTTGTGAACGTTCATGAGTTTCAGGCGAAGAGCGTCCTGAGCAATTTCGGTGTGGGTGTGCCCAAGGGTTTGGTCGTCGCCTCTGTTGATGAGGTCGGTGCTGCGCTGGATAAGCTAGCTCCCGGGGTCATAGCAGTAAAGGCTCAGATTCATGCCGGAGGCCGAGGGAAGGCCGGCGGTGTCAAGATAGGGAAAACGAAAGATGAAGTAAGATCGCTGGTTGGGCAGATGTTGCACTCCATCCTGGTTACCCATCAGACTTCTCCTGAGGGTCAGGAGGTCCGCAAGGTTTATCTAGAAGAGGGGGTCAACATAGGCAAGGAATACTACCTTGGCGCGGTGGTTGATCGTTCCACAAGCAGGGTAAGTCTTATTTTCTCCAGCGAGGGAGGTGTGGACATAGAGGACGTGGCAAAAAAGCGTCCAGACATGGTGGCCACTGTATACATAGACCCGATGTATGGTTTTTGTGACTTTCACGGGAGGGAGTTGTGCTGCAGGTTCGGCCTGACTGCCAAGCAGGTGCATGGGATCATTGGTGTGGCGCGCAAGGTTTACAAGGTTTTGGTGGAGACTGACGCGAGCCAGGTGGAAATCAACCCGTTGGCAGAGACCTCCGACGGTGAGTTTCTGGCTCTTGACGCCAAGATTGCGTTTGACGACAACGGCTTGTTCCGCCATCCGGAAGTCGTAGAGTTGTGCGATCCTGACGAGCATGACAAGGAAGAGCTCGATGCAGTCAGGTATGGGCTCAGCTACATTAAGATGGGTGGTAATATAGGCTGCATGGTGAACGGTGCAGGCTTGGCCATGGCTACCATGGACATCATAAAGCACTATGGCGGGGAGCCTGCAAACTTTTTGGATGTTGGTGGGGGTACAAACCAGGACGCGGTCCGTGAGGCCTTCAAGATAATACTGCGAAGCGGAGTGAGTGGGATATTGGTGAACATCTTCGGCGGGATAGTGCGTTGCGATGTGATAGCCAAAGGTATTATCGAGTCTGCAAAGGAGATCGGCGTCAGGGTACCGCTTGTAGTGAGATTATCAGGAACAAATTTTGAAGTGGGTCGCGAGCTGCTCGATAAGTCGGGCCTTGGGATCATAGGCGCTGGAGACCTGGGTGAGGCTGCGAGGCTCATCGTGGACGCGGTAGCGAATAGTACGAAAAATAAATAGGGACGTGCATGTCTGTTCTCGTAAGTAAAAATACAAAGGTGATATGCCAAGGCTTTACTGGTGCCAATGGGACGTTCCACTCAGAGCAGGCTGTTGCGTACGGCACAAAAATGGTAGGTGGCGTCACTCCAGGGAAAGGCAGCACCACACATTTGGGACTGCCAGTCTTTAATACCGTAAGGCAGGCAAAAGCCGAGACCGGTGCTAACGCGACTGTAATTTACGTTCCGGCCCCGTACGCTGCCGATGCCGTACTTGAGGCTATGGAGGCTGAGATTGAGCTCATAGTCTGCATTACAGAGGGCATACCGGTCCTTGACATGATAAAGGTCAAGCGCGCTATGGTTGGCTCTAAGAGCCGGATGGTAGGGCCAAACTGCCCGGGTATAATCTCGCCTGGAGAGCAGTGCAAGATAGGTATCATGCCTGGTCACATACATAAGAAGGGAAATATAGGGGTGGTTTCCCGCTCGGGAACGTTGACCTACGAGGCTGTAGCGCAGACTACGGCTGTAGGCCTGGGTCAGTCGACGTGCATAGGGATAGGCGGCGACCCTGTCCACGGGATGTCGTTCCTTGATTGCGTGAAGCTGTTCCTAGAAGACGATGAGACGCACGGCATAGTGCTCATAGGAGAGATAGGTGGGTCCGAAGAGGAGGAGGCAGTCGAGTTCCTGCAGTCTTCTGGTAAAAAGAAGCCCGTAGTGGGGTTCATTGCTGGCCAGACCGCTCCTCCTGGTAGGCGCATGGGGCATGCCGGTGCCATATCCTCAGGAAGTTCGGGCACCGCAAAGGGAAAGATTGAGTTCATGAGGCGTGCTGGCGTCACAGTGGCAGAAACACCTGCCACAATAGGAGAGTCAGTCTTAGCCGCAATGAAAGCGGCGGGCAGGTAGAGCTGCCAAAAGTCGCGTCCGTATGGGTGTTCGCCTGACCTCCTTTCGGCAGGATGGCATGATCGCAAAGTCAGAGCCGCAAGAGGCGGCCGCGGTGGATGTCGTGGTAAATGCACGGGCCCTACAGCGCGCGTCACCACACCCAACCAAGTAAAGCCACCTAACTGCATCAAATGCTGTAGAAAATTGCGTCGACCTGGATGGCCCCGGTTACGCAACTGGGAATGATGACTGCACTTTCTCCTGTACCGTGGACAACGCTTCCTCTACCCTGCTAGACTCTAAGCTCACCCTGGCAAGGCCAGCGTTTCCACCGCCCTTCCCCTGTAAATCCGCCAGGACTCTCAGTAGGTCCAACGCACTCAACACCTTACTAGCGGCGTCGCTGACCCCCAATACCAGAACAATCTTGTCGCCAGATGCTGCAGCAAGTACAAAAACTCCGTCACGTGTCTTCCTCTCTCCCCGGACAAAATCCACCACGACATCCACCGGGATCATCGGAAAGCGGCCAAGATACAACACAACCCCCGCCCCGCAATGGATAGTTTGCACCGTACCCCTGATAACTTCATGCCAAGCTCCAGCCAATCCTTTCTCGAGCTCCGACTTCTCTTTTAACAACTTGTCCAGCCCTTCAGCAACCTGGTCAATCGGCACTCCAAGACGTTGTGATACGTGCAGCAGCAAATCCCCTTCCCGCCTCACATTATCGATTACCGCCTGTCCTGTAATTGCCTCAATCCTGCGGACCCCCATGGCAATTCCTGATTCCGAAACCACCCTAAACGACCCTATGTCACCTGTGTATCTAACATGGGTTCCACAACATAATTCACTCGAATCTCCCATGCTCACCACCATAACGCTGTCCTCTACGTATTTTTCTCCGAACAGAGCGATCGCACCCTTCTGTAGGGCCTGTTCGAAGCTACAGCGCTCCGTGAGCACCGGCTTGTTGGACATGATCCTGCCGTTGACCTCCCTCTCAATCAATGCGATCTGTTCCTTGGTCAGCGCACATGGGTAGCTGAAGTCGAACCTTAGCTTGTCTTCAGCAACCAAAGAGCCCTTCTGTTGGATGTTCTCGTCTATGTACGTCCTCAATACGCTGTGTAATATGTGGGTGGCTGAGTGGTTATTCCTGAGCTTACTTCGCCTGTCCGTGTCCACAACCGCATCAACTACATCACCGGCGCTGAGCCTCCCTTTCTGTACTGCACACTCGTGCACATGCAGACGGTTTAAAACCTTCCTAGTGTACAAAACTTCGGCCACACCTCCATCAGAGCCGGAAGAAACCACGGTAAGCAGGCCCTTATCTCCCTCCTGCCCCCCAGATTCTGCATAAAAAGGAGATAGGTCAAGCAGAACGTAAGCGTGCCCTCCAGAAGGTACCGAGTCCACAATCTCATCATCCTGCACAATTGAGACAATAGCTGCCTTGGTGGAGCAGTTCTCATACCCGACAAAGCACGTGCTTTTATGCCGCGCTAGCAGCTCCCCCCACAACTTGTGCGCAGAATCTCCGACAGACGACCCCACCCAGTGTTTGCGGGATCGCTCTTTCTGTGCAATCATGTTCTCATCAAAGCCTGCCTGATCAAATTTCAATCCTCTCTCTTTTGCAATGTCCAGAGTGATGTCCAGGGGAAACCCGAATGTGTCACACAGCTTGAATGCCGTGTCACCGCGCAGCATGTCACCAGCCGACAGGCCAGCAATTTCTTTCTGTAACAAAATCATGCCCCTGCGCAGCGTGTCTATAAACCCCTCTTCTTCAGATTTCAAGACCGATACTATGGACCTTTCGAATCTCAGCAGCTCCGGATACGCATCGCCCATGTAGCTCGCACTCCCCTCCTTAGTGAGTGCGGACACCACCTCATGT
Source organism: Anaplasma sp. (assembly GCA_052043535.1). Classification (GTDB taxonomy): domain Bacteria; phylum Pseudomonadota; class Alphaproteobacteria; order Rickettsiales; family Anaplasmataceae; genus Anaplasma. The sequence goes on along the minus strand of JBQEQW010000043.1, from coordinate 11,501 downwards.
ATGGCAACATTGTTACAGTCTAATTGATATGCATACCTTATGGCTCTCCTTACAATGCGACGCAGCACATACTCTCTGCCTTCATTTCCAGGTACCAACCCCTCAGAAATCAGAAATGCAGCAGCCCTTATGTGGTCAGCAATGACTCGGTGCGCTATTGCATCATCCGGCGAACCAAAAACGTCCTGTGACCTTTTGATGATCGCCCGAAATGCATCAGTACCATAATTATCACATACACCCTGTACCACAGCGGTGGCCCTCTCGAGACCCATGCCGGTATCTATACACTCGCGGGGCAGAGGGGCAAGTTCACCCTGCTCATTCCTATCAAACTGCATGAATACGAGATTCCATACCTCAGTAAACCGCGGGCCATCGCTATCCTCAGAACCAGGAAGTCCACCCTGTATGTGATCCCCGTAGTCGTAGAAGATTTCTGAGCATGGGCCACACGGGCCCGTATCACCCATGCTCCAAAAGTTATCGCCGGCAGAGATTTTTATAATCCTATTATCAGAAAACCCGGTAACCTTCTTCCATAGGCTAAACGCCTCCTGGTCATCGACGTAGACAGTGATCCATAACCTGTCCTTTTCCAGGCACAGTTCCTTAGTAGCAAAATCCCATGCCAATTCTATTGCATGTTCCTTGAAATAGTCTCCAAAACTGAAGTTCCCAAGCATCTCGAAAAAGGTATGGTGCCTGTTCGTGTATCCGACGTTCTCAAGGTCGTTGTGCTTGCCACCAGCCCTAAGGCATTTTTGACTGGAAACCGCTTTCTTCACCCCCGCGCCTATATCCTCTTTAGATACGAAGATATCCTTGAAGGGCACCATCCCAGCACTCGTGAACAATAGCGACGCGTCTCCTTCGGTAATAAGCGGAGCCGATTGGAATTGCGTATGCCCGTTCCTAATAAAAAACTCCAGAAACTTATTCCTCACACTGCTCAGCGAGCCACTGCCAGTCATATGTAAAACTTCTCTAAAGTGATGTACAAATTCGGACATTAGTATTAGCATACTAAGCACAAGTTTACTAACGGGAATTGGCACTGGAATGACGCCGGGCTTGGTTGCACTTCTATCGATCATACCTGTGGGCTACTGCTTGTGGAGGTGGCTTTCCTTCAGATATTCAGTCTCCAAGATGCCGCTGGGGATCGCGTTTGGGTTGTTTGCAGGTGGGGTGCTGTATGCACAAAGCCTAGAGGTGGCTATCCCAGTGCTTGTTGTCCTATGCGCGGCGTCTTTGGTGTTAACCGCGTTGATGCGCATGGATAGGAATTTCGCGTTCCTGCGGGGTGCCATGTTCTTGTGTACCGTGCTGTCCTTCGCTACGGTCATCTGCATAGTGTTGTGCCTAGCATTCAAGTCGAAGCTGTTCTTCAGCGCAGTGCCGCTGCGAGATTTCTTGTTCGGGACCATATGGAATCCGGATTCGCAGGTAGTCAACGGGGAGCTGGTAGGCTCTTTTGGCATACTGCCCTTGCTGAGCGGCACCTTGCTCATAGTTGTGGTGGCAATTACTACGGCAGTACCCCTAGGTTTACTTTCAGCGATTTATGTCAGCGAATACTCGGACAGAAGGTTGCATCGCACGTTCAACACTTTGCTGGAGATATTGTGCGGAATACCTACCGTGGTATACGGGTACTTTGCCGTGGTGTTTCTGTCACCGAACATACGTGGTATTGCGAAGTTTTTTAGCCTCAATGCGCAATCAGAGAATTCTCTCACCGCTGGGTTGGCCATAGGTATTATGATTCTCCCATTCGTCACTCTGTTGATCGAAAACGCGCTCAGGTCAGTGCCGAAAATACTGCGTTACGGCTCCATGGCGCTAGGCGCTACGCGGACGGAGACTACCTGGGATATAGTCATACCGTGTGCCCTGCCCGATATTTGCAGTTCCATAATACTGGCAATCTCCAGAGTGATTGGGGAGACCATGATCGTACTTATGGCCGCCGGGGTCACTGCAAATCTCACGTTCAATCCTCTGCACTCAGTCACCACACTTACGGTGCAAATCGCAACAATACTCACTGGGGATCAGAACTTCCAGAGCATACATACATCTTCCGCGTACGCACTTGGCCTCACGCTGTTCATGATAACGTGGGTACTGAACCTCATAGCTACTTACATAACAAGAAAGGCCAATGTACCATCAAGAACCGCTTGATGGCGTATTGGCGCGCCTGCGACGTGGGTTCCAGGTATATCCGTTGGTTGGGGTGGAAGTTGAGTTCTACGTAAAGAATGTCGCAGAAAACATGTTGGATGAGCTGTTTTCTGAATTTGTGCGATGCGCAAACCCTCTTCAATGCAACATCACGAAGGAAGTGCATAGGTTCCAATATGAGTTGAGCATAGCCCACAGCCAGAACATTGAAAACATATTAGCGGATATTACGCACGCAAAGGAATTGCTTCTAAATTCCGCAGAGGGCTTTGGTGGAACCTTGGACTTCTCCGCAAAGCCGTATGTGGATACACCAGGCAATGCTTTTCACGTGCATGTCAACTTGGTGGACCAGAACTCCAGGAATTTATTCGCCGGACAAGATGGAAAAAAGAGCGATATGTTACTTCACTGTGTAGGGGGCTTATGCGCCTGTATGCAAGAGCATATGGTGTTCTTCGCACCGCACGACCGTTCGTATTTGAGGTATGTACATGCAGACCACAACACCCCAACCACTGTTAGTTGGGGCGGAAACAACAGGAGCACAGCCATTAGGTTACCTGACACTCATTTGTCCCCTGAAAACACACGCATAGAACACAGAGTACCTGGAGCAGACTGCGATTATAGGTCCGCTATCACAGCGGTGCTCATAGGAATGTCCATGGGTATCGAGCACAAAATCGTTACACCACATAAAACCTTCGGAATTGCCTCGGACCCACAGTACGGTTTGGAGAAGCTCCCCCTTAGTCTACAGGAAGCCCAAGAACTGCACCTGGGCTCTTGCAGCTACACTTCAAGCTCTAAGCCGTCGTGAGCCACCAAGATCTTACGGTCGGGCAGATTACTTTTCACATAGTCCTTTAGCTTATGGTACTCGATATCGTGGCTCATGTGGGTTAGCACCGCAACACCCGGTTTGAGTTCCCTGACCCATTCAATGCACAAGTCCACATGCGCATGAGCGGCCACCTCTTCGTACTTCAAGCACCCAAGAATAAGCAAACTTTTGTTGTACAATACCTCCCAAGAATCCTTGGGAAAGGATTTCACATCGGTACAGTAGGCAACAGACCCTTCAAACACAAACCCATTTGTGCTGGTCCCACCATGTATCTGTCCAAACGATGATATTGTACACTCCCCGATGGAAAACTCCTTATGGTGGCGTATCGGGTGTGCTGTCAGGTAGTGACATTTCTTCCAGGGGGCACTGGGCCTACTCGGGATAAAAAAATAAGCATTGCTAGCAACTAGGGAAGTGAGCGTCCCTGGGTCACTGTATACAGGCATATGTTTCATCCCCCCCTTCGGAGCAAAAGCCTGGAGCTCAGAAATACCCGAACAGTGGTCCGCATGGCAGTGAGTGAACAGAACAGAATCCAGGGTGCAAAGCTTATGCCGCAGGGCCTGAGAGCGCAGGTCCGGCGAGGCATCTACTAAAATGCTTGTATTGCCCTTCTCCACGAGGGCGGAAGTCCTAGTCCTTTTGTTGTAAACAGAGTCCGAAGTGCAAACATCGCAGTCACACCCCACGGATGGAACACCCACAGAAGACCCACACCCCAAAATCGTGACTTTCATACGTCGCACAAACCCACAGAACCCAGACGCGGTATGGTACCATTTGCCCGTAACACAATCAAGGAATCGCCGCGCATTATTGCAACATATACTCACAATTGCGCCGTCATCCCGTTGAATACGTGCGTCTACCGTCAAGGGTCGGTGATAACACGGCAAGATTACCCACACACTCACAAACCAAGGATGCCTCTTCCCAGTTGCATGTCTTATCCTGATACTGGGTTAGTAGAATCGCATGAAAGGAGTAGTCACAGCTCTATTTACACCAGGGGTTGACGAGAGGTAAGTAGCACACCCATATTATCCAAGCGTGGCCGGGCACGCGTAGCGTTGGTGCTGCCTCACAACAATATAAGAGAGGGCCCTACCTCCACTGCAGCGGTCAGCCGCCACTGGTAGACCTTAGACCAGATCGCATGACCTGTGAGTAGGCATGTTCCTCAGGTCAGCGTGTCACGGAGGATTCTTCTCCCGCAACTTTTCTATGTCCTCCCCTTCAAAGAACATACTGCGGATCTCTTTGATCTCGTCCTTGCGCACTTTTCTCTCCACTGCACGCTCAATTTCACGCACGTCAGACAAGCTAAGCTCCTTGCCCCTCTTTATATAGCTGTTCCCATGGGTCCTGTAAAAGTCGCAAGTCTCCGCCCTCAGACGGGCGATAGCCTCAATGTCAATGTTGCCACTTTTGGTGAAAAGCCGCACTAGATACCCGGAGATCGCCGAGTAGTTGCTTTGCGAAACGCTGCAAAGTGTGAATCCAGACTCGTCCCTCTCCGAGTATTTGCAATTCCCATCGCTCATTCCAAGCACCTCATAGGTTACCGGCTTGTCATGGAGTTGCGCTACGCATCTGTGTGCGTGGCAATCCATTATAGCGTATAGAAGGTCCGTACACTCCTTAGAAAGCGCATGCCTGACAGGCACCAGCCAACAGCTTGCTATAAAGGCTAGACACAGCCAGCAGTTGTGTTTCGTCACAGATACTTACCTTGTAAATTATACACCTCAAGTACCGCTTCGCCACTCACGGTAGGCAGCACAACTCCCTCGTTGTGCAACCTCACAACCTCCCGTGTAATCTCTTTCTCCTTTACCAATTTGAAAGTCCGAACCGCAACAAAACCTGGAATGTCATACCTCAGCGCGTGCATCAACATCGTGGCATGCTGGTCAGTCAATGCCTTAAATTTTATGTGCACGCTGCTCTTGGCGACCTTGGTGTACTGCTTCTTGTAGTCGCCACTTATGTCCAAAGGGTCAGAAACTGAAATTTCCTCCCCAACGATTCCGTGCTTTCTGCACAGGCTCTTCACTATTGAATGCAGGCTTCCATCGCCGAATTCCCTCTTTTCATCACGATGGACGTTTACCGCCATCTCCTGCAAAACAGAGAAGTTGTTATTCAGCCGCGCCTCCTGCGCGTGGATGCCATGGATCTCGTCGCTGGCACGTGTGATAGCTTTTTGCAGTGCCTCCACGACGGTTCTACACTTAGAGCTCCACTTGTAGCTATAGTATAGGGTGACACTTAACCCAACGAGTACCACGAGCGCAGCGGCCTGCAGTATGAAATACCTACGCATGATTGTACTTTCCATCACTCACCTTCCAAATGCACTATCAGACGATCCCGCAGTTTGTTCCCAGACTCGGGCAGGACCTTGATCTTGTAATCTGTAAATATCCTAGCAAGTCCTTCCTTTACCGCTTCACTTTTTCCCGACTGCAGGATCACACCCAGTTCGATCAGAATTCTAAGATCCTCTTCTATTGCCCAAGAGAAGCTGGTAATCTTGAAACCTCTCCGATCCAATTTGCCAAGCGGCACTATTGCTTTCCTAATGGGACACGGGTTGGTATTGGACAGAGATCTGTACAAATCGACAGCCTCGTACATCTCGTTCACTCTCAAAAATTCCCTGTCGTTGCGCAGCGTTTGCAGTTCACCTAACACATGCGCAGACTTGGCACGTAGTTCAGGCTCCCTTTTCTTGTAGTCAGCAATCTCGGCAAAACATAATCCATTAAGAACAGCAACAATGAAAATCAGCGCGCAAGTTGGGACTATGCCAAACTTTTGCAACATCCTCACCTTGTTCATGGCAAATGTGTCTGCTGTATGAAGCAAAAGCCTAAACCCACTATGCCTCATCATAAAGCACAGGACTACCGTGTCGCAATACACACCGCCCACGCCAATGCAGTCTTTTATGTCTAACAATTTGCCCAGCTCGTACGGAGTGAGGATATTGACACGTACTTGCCCGAAATTGAACGCCAAAAGACTGGATTTGACGCTGCCGGGAACCACCAAGTACATGACCACGTCTTCATCTTTCGCTCCCTCTTCGATGCCACGCACGGCGCTTTGCGCCTCTTGATGCACCTTTCCTGCTATGACATCTGGCAGTTCTTTCTCATCATGCGACACTCCCACAGAGCATGACGCGTACAGCTCACCATCGCGTAGGATTATTTGACGAAAGTCTCCGGCCTTGGTATAGGCCAAAAATACCGCCCATTTTTTTAGCTCATCTCCCTTGGATGCCACTTTCTTCGCAATGTTTATTAGCTCCACAGAAAAGAGCAAAATCCCCTTAAAGTCTTTTGCGGAATCATTGGAAACAGCATCAAGCAAACTTTTGAAAAGTTCTCCCAAGGAATTACTCTGTTCGACAAACATGCACTCCTTGTGTCCACTGTTCACTGCGGATGGGGAATCCTCCAACAAAAATGCTGTGTTCAGCCCTTCATGGCTCACAACGTTGCCTGACCGCTCTCTTACGATTGCATTTGCGACAAAATCACTGCCAGCAGGAACAAGGTGCCTGGTATATACCTGGTCGGAGTGGTCGAGCACAAAATAGACCCGAGCTCCGCTCCTCAGGACAGACGTCTTAACCTCCCTCCACTCTTTGCACTCTGTATCTGCAATAAAGTGCCTGCTCCGCACCTCTTCGCCGATCACGTTGATCACAGTAGCGCCCTTGTCCCCTATTAGGACCACAACCCTGTTCTCGTTGCGTAACCTAAGGACACTCATACCACCCAACCGAACCTCAGTATGCGCGCGGCAGGAGAAAACCCGCCCGGCCGGCAGTGTACTTCAGAAAACGTTAAAGTAGGCTAAAGCTCATTTGCAGAAGCATCACCGCACGTTCTTAGCGATGAGTAGACCTGCTCTACCGCCCCCTCAGAAATACGGAAGGAGAATTGCCCAGCTTCGCGCAAGTTCAGATGCTCATCCCGGTCCAATCGGTAAATTTCTCTACGAAATTCGAGTATTCTCTTGTATCTCCGAATAAACACGACAGCGAATGAGGCGATAAGTGCAAGTACGGCAACCCCGGCTGCTGTCCCCAATATCATAGGAGTGTCTGCGCCGGTATTTTGTGCACTTTTTGTTGATCCCAACTCCGGCTGCAGCGATGGACCACGCCCGCTGCCCGGATGACGAGCATCTCCCGCAGCCAGACTCCAGTGCGAATTCTTTGCATGCCTATCAGTTTCGTCCGTGGCGTTACGCCTCAGTTTTGTGTCATCAGCACCACGTATTTTCCTGGTGGTAAAGCGGCGGTTTCCATCCCCACCACCGTGTAGTATACCCTGCAATGGTGAGGGATTGTCTGGATTTTTCCGCATTTCATGTGCACCTTCTCGACCCGACTCGCCGTACGCATCACCTCCAGGACGTGGTATATAACGCCCATGGAACGCATCTACCTTAGCGGTATTAGTATCCGACACCCGAGCGTTACCAGCAGGAACAGGTGCACCCTCAGTTGTTCGCACAGAGGGTATAGTGATGGCTGGTGTGGTGGTGCTGGAAGAGCTCTGCCCTAGAGCTACAAGTCCACCATGGGCCTTTCCTGGAGCTGCATGTTCTGGCTTTGCCCCCGAAACTTTAGAGTGCCTGACTGGATACTCAAATTTTTTAACATCGAGGCGAATCTCTCCCCCGCTATTTCCGCCTCCATTAACCACCGATACAGTGTTATAACTCAACCTCATGCCCTGGGCGTCAAACGCGAGTGGGGCTCCGCTAGCGATGTCTATGAATTCGCGCAGGTTCAGGGCGTTGCTGTCTACCGAGGTGTAATATGCGCTGCACCGCTGATCGCCACGTATAAGTTGGCCAAGGCCCAGTTCGTACATGCGCACCGTTCCAGACCGCTCAACCGCCGCTATACCTACACGGTCGCCCACGCTTCGTTTCACATTCAGCGAAATTAGTGGCATTTCAAAATTTAGAACATTGTGGAAAACCTTGTAGATTGTGCCCTTGTGCACCGCTATGCTAAGCCCTCTGGACTGACCTTTTTCGCTTACGTACAGTGCGTAGCGAGTATCCTGGATTTGGACATGGCTCATGAAATCAATTCTGTCCCGCTCTGACAGGATGATTTCCGGATCTGTTATGTGACATCCGCGGGTTTTTATCAGGCACTCGGAAATTGGGCCTTCAGTGTCGTATGCTACGTCCGCGCTGTGTGCTTTGTACGACATAGTGTACTTCTGGCCGTTTTTGTCCAAATATCGTCCTACATAGGTGAAACCTAACTTACCAGCCTCCGCACCCCACACTATGAGCCGTTCTGGGGCCCCTTGCTTTGGATTACCACCAGCACGATTGAACAGGTAGCTGCTCGTCATGGTACCTGCACCTTCGCGTGTTTTGATGAGGCTCAGGTCTTTGCCCGACAGCTTCCACATCACATACGCCTGCTCAGAAGGACTTGACCTACTATCCCTGGATTTACAAACAACAACGAGGTCTCCCTTGTCGTCCCTAACAATATCGAGGGGATGAGAGTACAGACCTGCGGGTAAATGTCCATCACGCAGTTTTGTGTGCTTTTCCTCTGTGATGCCGAGTGCACCCAGGTTGCCGACTGAGTATGCTTTGACCAGTAGTTCTTTTGCCCGCGGAGCTACCTTGCCATGAGATATGTCGTGCTCTGACGTTACAAAAACGACCCTGTGTGTTCTTCCTTCATCAAACGCTACAAATGTCGGGGCGTAATTGTGTGCATCGTGCGCACTTATGGGATTATTGTTTACTCTTACCACCTCAGTTTTATCGTCGGAAAGTACGCTGAAGTGTAGGTCATATCCGGCTTCGGGGGCTTCTACGTAATACGCACAAAATGCCCTATTGCCATCCCCCCAGAATTTTATATTATGACTACCCAGAAAATATGCAGCTTCTCCGTAATTGGCTTCCATGGAACGTTCCGATACTCGCGCAGGTTGCTCCTTCTCATGCCTCACATAGCCACCCGGGGCCTGTGCTTTCCTCAGTTCCAATTCGTGGCTTAGCTTGCGAAGATTGCTGCCAACGATTTTCCACTCCTCCGGCCTCTGTGTACGCGCGTTTCCGCCTTTAGTACCCAAGTTGGTGACGGTACCCATCGCGTTGTCACGTTCCTGTGCTTCAGCCAATTGCCCGCCCTTGGGTTCCACATTGTTATCAGAACGTGTTGATGTTGACACTACCTCTGCAATTCCTTGCATAGGCTGTTTGTCAGATGTTCTTCGAAAAAGCCCAACCAACTTACTTAATTCCGGTTTCCACATACTGGAAAATCCTTTAACATTTTAATGAGGGCATTAAAATATTAATTTTTCTCTTGGAAATCAATTTTTTCTGCAGTATCTCACATCATCTGACCTATGACGGCAGTATGCAAGCTCAAAATAAAAAAATAAGCACAGTAAAATTCCGTTGCCAGCGTCGATGATTTTGAATATCATTCCGCCGTCCCTTGTGTTGTTGCGTTGTGCGGTCTTCATGGAGAATTGCGATTTTGTGGTGATAGGTAGTGGCCCTGGGGGATATATAGCCGCCATACGCGCAGCACAGCTTGGTTACAGCGTTGCCGTCATAGAGAAAGAAGGGCAGTTGGGGGGAGTGTGCTTAAACTGGGGATGCATCCCAACAAAGGCGCTCCTCAAGTCCGCCGAGGTTTACAGCAAGCTACTCAAGGCTGATTCTTTTGGCATCAAGGTGAAAGGCAGTGTCAGCGTAGACATTGCCAAGGTTGTTTCGCACTCGCGAGAGGCTGTTGGCAAGCTTGGTGGCGGTGTTGCCGGACTAATGAAGAAGCATGGGATTGGGGTCCTGCGCGGGTATGCGCGGGTGCTGGGCGGCGGCAAAGTGTCGATTAAGTCCGGAAAGGACGAGTCTGTTCTGGCCGCAAAGCACATAATACTGGCTACGGGAGCAAGCCTTCGTCTTATACCTGGGTTGGACGAAAAGATGCTGTGGACAGCAAGGGACGCCATGGTGCCTGATTCGCTGCCAAAGTCGCTGTTGATTGTGGGAAGCGGAGCTATAGGCGTGGAGTTTGCCAGCTTCTACAGCCGCATGGGCAGCAAGGTCAGTATATTGGAAATGCAGGACTGCATTTTGCCTTTGGAGGACCGGGAGGTTTCCGCATTTATGCACAAGCAGTTGCTTTCTCACGGCGTTGAGATTCTCACCCGCGGTTCTATCAAGTCCCTTAAGAGAAGCGGCTCCGAGATGGAAGCGGAAATTCAGCTCAGCAACAAAGGAGTTACTACGGTACAGTGTGACAGGGTGCTTTCTGCCGTAGGGATTTCACCGAATTCAGGGGATTTGGGCCTAGAGAACACAAAAGCAACCCTGGACAAGGGAGGGTATATTTCGGTGGACGACTACTGTTGCACATCAGAGCCGGGATTGTACGCCATTGGTGACGTTTCCGGCCCTCCTTGCCTTGCCCATAAAGCCAGTCACGAGGCTGTAATATGTGTTGAGAATATTGCCGTATCTGCAGGTATTTTGCCAGGGCGTCCACACACGCTGTCTACACGCAACATACCGAGTTGCATATATTCCGCACCACAAGTTGCCAGCATAGGTCTCACCGAAGAGCAAGCGAAAGCCCAGGGCTTTGAGGTAAGGGTTGGGACGGCTCGGGCTAGTTGCAATGGCAAAGCGATAGTTTCAGGAGCGGTTGACGGCTTTGCAAAAGTGGTTTTGGACGCAAACACTGGCGAGCTTCTGGGAGCTCATATGGTAGGCGAAGAAGCAACTGAGATGATTAACGGATACATCGTGGGAAAGAAGGTAGAGGCTACAGATCTTGACTTCTTGTCAGCAGTGTTCCCCCACCCGACCATGTCGGAGATGATGCATGAGGCCGTACTTGCCGCTCTGGGCAGGCCCCTCAACAGCTAGCTCACCCTTTGCCTTCCTGATAATCCACACCCCCGCCTTCTCCTCTCGCACCCTAGGTAGGCCGCCACCCGTTTGTTCTCTCCGATGCCATACTTGGTAGGGGGTTGTCCACCACTTCTGGGATCAGATTCGACTTTGCTGGCACATCCCCGCCACATCGGTCTTAATCTTGCTACTACTCAGTGTCCCGTCGAACGCGTTGCCTGCTTTGACGGCGCTGCCACACGCCTTGTTGCCGCTGCTGTCGCACGTGCCGGTGCCGTCGCCGGTGCCGGCAGTACTGGCATCATTCGCCTCAAACGCCTTGACAAGAGTGTCATACTGCTGGGCCGTCAGTGCCTTTGCAGTGGCCTTGGTGGCGGTGTCGGCCTTGACGTCCTCGCTACCGATACCAAGACCAAGTTGAGCACCGCTCTTGACAGTTGGCGTCGGTGTAGGAGCACCGCTCCTACAATTAGTTGAAGCAGTAACATCCATTTCGGTACCACTTCCAGTCCCACAAAGTTTATGG
>JBQEQW010000042.1:0-18940 GCA_052043535.1 Anaplasma sp. | reverse complement strand
GCGTCTACATCCTGCTCACTATTGTATATTTCCTGCAAAATAGGCCGAGCAGAGAGCAGCATTGCCATGGCATCATTATCACTACTTGTCTGCGACTTGTGCTTCAAAAGCTCGAACGCGGCACTTTCAACATCATCAACGGCATTGCGTGCGACATTTGCCAAGCTTTTCCGGAGCGGGCTATCCTGAGTTTCTATTGGGTAATCATTCTCCAATACTGGCCTCGCTTTGGAGCCACCTATCTTCGATATAGTACTACGTGCGAGGGCGTATGGGATGATTCGTACGAGTAATGCTAAGGACTTGTGTACGAAAATCATTGCCCTGCCGATGTGGCCAATCGCCTTATACAGCGAGTCGGCCAGGCAACTGCTGGCTATGGAAAGCTTTTTGATGATGAGCCGTGCTGTGTCGCGCAGTACAAGTTTTGCGTAGTGCAGCCAAGATGCTGTGCCTGACATAGACATTCTTCTTTCTTTCCCTGTGTGCTTTGGGGCGCTCGCTGTCGCGTCCATAGCGCGCACTAGGCCGCTTTTTACTTTGTCTAATCCCTTGTTTACGCTGTCGATAAGGGGGGGCTGGTTGTCATGAGAGGGTCGGCCACCAAGGTCGTGGATGGCCGACCCTACGCTGTGATATGCGTCGGAGATCGATTGCTTGAGCTCCTCTACTGGCTCTTTGTGCTCCCCGCTCGCTGTTCGGCCCTCTATCCCTGCTGCCATGTCCAGAAATGCGGTCGCACGTAGTATTCTTCCTGCGATTTCCGGACTAAACAGGGGGATACCTGCGCTGTGGGAGACCGCATATGATATGTGACGAATTGCGCTTCTGAGGTTTAAATCAAATTCACTGCGCGCTTCTGCTGAACCCTTGTCCAGAGACTCTGCCGCAGTGACAATGTCGCAGTGTGCCTCATAGATAGTGTCTACAAAGCGCTTTACGTCTCCACTGCGCAACGACCCGTTTTCCGCCTCGAGTACAACGCTTTGTGCCACCTTCTTCAGTGCGGCCAGGGCGGCTTCTAGGCAACGATTCTGCGGCCAATGACCAGCCTTTCCTATGGCTAGCCTGAGAGTAGGGAACTTTGGCAACCTTAGCTGATCCGATGTAGGCATGCTAATCTCGGCTGAGGAAGAGGACATGACCTTGCTTATTCTGTATGCCATATCGCTTGCGAAGACGGACACGAGGTCGTCGAGAACTTCTCCCGCCTGGGTGTTGCCAACAATTTCGGCTGTCAGCTTCCTAGCGCACGCGGCTATATCGGTTCCGACGCTGGCCAGTTGTCCATCTGTTAAATGGGCAATGTCCTTGAATACGTTGACCAGACTGTTGGGCAAATACAGACCTTCTGGGACGCTCTGTATCGCGTGGGCGGAGTCATCACCTTGCGCAGTCAACTTGGCATGCTCAGAGCGTAGGGCGTGGAAAACGCGGACCAACTCTCCCCTCACAGTGCAGGCCATGGAGGATGGGGCCGCTTCTCCCTTTATCAACCCATGTTTGCATGCATCTCTGTACACAAATTCGGCAACTTTGGGGGACGTGCATCTTGCCGCCAGTTCTTCATATGTGGTGCAAGGATCCCCAAATCTGCCGGCACCAGCGAGCACCTCAACGCACTCTTGAATAGTGTCTTCAGATGCATCTTTTGCAGTTTCAACCCAGGCGACTATGCTATTGACTACAGCATCTAGTATCGGGTACCGGACATGGTCTTCGCACTGCCCAGCGGCAATTCGTACGACATGGCGCAGCACGTCATGGTAGCCTGTATCTAGAGCTGCGTGTGCGACATTCCCCATAACGCACGCACTCTCCACGCTATTGAGCGAGCCGAACGCTTTTAGGAGTGCTGCTATGAACTCGTGGATACGCTCCAACGACTTGCCATCACCGCGTGACGACGCTTCTCGCTCGTGTGACAATATTGTCTTGATTACAGATCCTGTGCGTTGTGCACTGCTACTCCTTACCAGATGGTAAGCGAGTGCGCGGTTCAATCCTTCGTCCTCGAAACATCCAACCTGTTGCACTGTGGCTATGACGTCACGGGTGTGTCCCTCGTGGGCACACATATCTAGCGCCCTGTAAGACAGGCTGTCCTCGTTCGCAAGAACGCTGTAGAGGGCCACGACATTATCAACAAGGTCAGCATTCAGTGCCAAGACATCAGCTAAGCGGCCCTCATGTGCGGCTGTGAGGACAATGTGCCTCAGTTCGCCTAACTCGGATGCTCGGTACTTCAGCTCGGTGATGGTATCTAGCATGCCCCTTGATGCGGAAAGGACCAAACGTCCAGCATCTTCTATCGCACCTACTTGCTTCGTATGTGCTGTCCTTATGTCAGGTGGAAGGACGTACAGAATGCCAGACGAGGCAGCGTAGAGCATCGACAACGCGTGGGCAGCAGAGTGTGCCAGCGAGGCTATCCCGTCCACATCTCTAATTTTTGATCCTAATGCCGATGAACGATAATTTCGCATCGCTGCTATGCTACTACTGGCCACTGCTAACGCTTCTACTACCCGGTCATATGCTGCCTTCATGACTTCCGTTGACAGCACATTCTGCACTCTTGCAGAAGACAGCAAACCGCCCACAGCCCTGCTCACTATACCTCTTGCCGATGTGAGCAGTACTACGGTGTTGACAATAGCATTTGCCTGACCCGTGACATCCTTTGGAGAAACCACCCCATGCCCGATGGTACGTGCAAAGTCGCCCGTTGTTGCTGCTAGCTGGATTTTTGCGATGCTGGTCAGCCCTTTCTTATAGGGTTTGTACTCTTTCTTACCGATGTCTAAAAAAGCCCCTCTAGCGCAAAGGACGCCCAATACTGTCTGCCTTGCTTTCTTCTGCTCTGCTGAGTCACTGTTGCTTGGCAGGATCGAATCTACGGCGTCGCACACCTCTGCGAGCATTATAGGGTCAAGGTGTATTCTGTCTAAAATGTCACCCACAACTGTTGCGCCGTGAGGCACAGCGGCAACCAACGCCCGGATCAGTGTTTCGCCCCTTCCATTTTTCGGACCTTCCTCTATGACCTGCGAGGCTTCCAGGATGCCGCCATGGGCGAAAGAAGATGCGCGCGCAACGCCCGCAAAAGCCTGGCCACTTAGTGCTCCGAAGTTCTTCACCAATCTTGCCAGGAACCCATCCTCCATTGCAGATTGTGCCTTACCGTCCTTGGCAACATTAGGGCGTAGGAAGTATGACTCGGGTACGTCAAAGAGGGTACATATGAACGAGTTTGCTTCGATATCCCCGGCTGCTTGCACGTCTCTCAGCAGATTGTTGTCCACGCTCCCCAACAGCCGGGCAGGAAGACGTGCCGCGTTGCTAATCTCAAAATCGTTATGCTCGAAGTCCCCAGGCTGCCAGCGACCGTCTGAGAACGCCATGTCGAAGACCACGTCTGACAATGCTGCGACACCATTTTCCTTATATGTGTCTCTCAGGATACGCGCTATCATGTCGTCGGTTTCGGTGTGTGGTTTTGCGCTTAGCGCGAGCGTCCCCAAATTGGACGTGCTTGCGCTGCACTTCATTTTGCTGGTCTTTCCCTGGTCCTGAGCGTTGCCTGGCCCCATCATGCCCAAATCAGGGGCACTCGCACTGCGTTTTGTTTTGCTGCTAGCCTTACGGGCTTGTGGAGTGTCAGGTTGTGCTTGACTTCCGCTTAGGACGGCGTTTTCCGCGCTCCACGAGTACGAACGTGGTACCTCAAAGTTGCGTACAACAAAATTGCATGCAGCAGTGTCACCCTGTGCGTGAATATCGGCTAGCAGGCTGTCTTCCCCAGCATTGCCCAACATTTCCTTCGGAAACCTGTGGCTCTCGGCCAGGGCCTCGTTCTGCCTTACAGCGCTGACAACAGCACTTTCCAGTTCCGCTAGTCCGCCGTTTTTGAAAGCTTCCCTTAGTGTTTGCGATATTTTTGCAAAATCGATGCCAGGAGTTGCTGCGGAGCCTTCTTGTGGTGCTCCCTGGCTGCGCCATTCTTCCAGCTCTACGAAGGCCTTTATGGCTGCTTCCCTATAGGAATCCGAGGCGGCTATTTTTTGTTCAGAGAACTTGAAGTTGTCCCACTTCTGTGCTGCATCTCCCAGCCTGGCATGGCCAAGCAGGATACTCCCCAGCACTGTCCGGTAACTCAGTAGGCGATCCTTGTGAGGCAGAGTAGTTCCCTTGCGCAATGCTACGGCTTTAGCTTCGCTCAAGAGCTTCGAGCACAGGTTGTCAAGGAACTCGTGCGAAATACTAACGGTACCGCTTTTCTTCTTGCCGCCGGCTGTATCCAGAATCTCATCCAGTATCTTCTCAAGTTTGGCCTTGTCAGGGGCCCAAATATCCGGGAACTCGCTGCGAACCCCTTTGATCACGTCGCCAAGGACCTGTATAACACGCTTGGTCGAGATCCTGCGCACCACCTTCTTATTACTATCGGCGCCATCTGTGGGCCTCTCTTTCCTAGAGCCACCTGCCTTTTTCCGAACCATGCCAGGGAACTCCGCTTTGCAATACTTTTCTACCTCGAGGATCCCGTGTTTTAATGCTGTGTGGTGCAGAGACCTGATAACCTCCTCAGCGGCCCCTAAAAACTCAGGCTCCTGCCGATCTTTGCCCGCTGCTTTGCAAGCGGTACATAATTTTTGTACGATCTCCAGAGCCACCGTGGGATAATTGACATTGTCCTCCACTGCCTGTTGCAGTATAGAGACTCCACTGCTGTTTAGGTGGAGCACTCTATTCAATACGGCTTCTGGGTAGTGTTTGCACAGCAGGGCTACCGACTCTGTATCACCGAGCCTGACTGCTGCCTCTAACATGCACCCGTTGCCGCCGAATCCGAGTCCAACAACAGGATCTGGTAGACCTTCGGTTGCACAAAGAGGGTGTTGCTCTATGTGGTACTGTAGCCCCAGCACTCCCTTTTCCGCGTAGCTCTGCGAGATTGTGTAGAAATCACGTCCAGACGCGAGGAAGTCGGGTGCTACTTGAGCGGCCGCGACGGGGGCGCGGCCGCTCCCTGTGTTCTTGTGTGATTCATCAGCATGTGGTATGCCTTCGGTGCCGGAGGCCACATTGCCTACCCCAGGCTCCATGGCTTCATATTGCGGCACACCTGGCCCACTACCCGTATCCAATATGCTTGCCAGACCCCCGTAGCTGTGCATACCGGACGCGCGAATCCTGCTATTGTCCATTTAACCATCCTCCTCCCCACCTTTCAGCACGCCAACGAATGGTGGGAGACCCCCTACATTGTGAAGTGTTAAGAAGGCGAAATCCTAGTCACAAAACCGGATGGCTCTCATGCGAGATAAAACCGAAATCGCGCCAGACCACCATCCAAGGTTGCTGTGGGCATACAGAAATGCTACCCACAATTATGTTAACAGATGGTAAATATTGGGACCCAGAGCCATGTGGTTATGGCGCTCCATTCCGCCCTAGGGATTTTTTTCATAAAAATGCATGCATGCTGTTGAACTCTGTTTAATTTTTTACCTCATCTAGCCTATCAAGGAGTGGATCATTGGGCTGTTCAGATGTGCAGCACGCATTGTATTCAAAATGACACATTTAAAGAATTACTGTGGCATAGCGGTGATATCCACAGGTTTACAAGCTATGTCTCTATAATATCATAGATGTATTTTGGGTTGTGCTGCCGCGTTTGTGCTTTGTGGACTTTTGGCACGTAGATGGGGCCTTGTGCCACTAATTGTGAGATGCCACTAGACGGGAGTGAGTTATGGGGTGATGCTCCCGCGAGTGGGTCTCACTATATTGCATTTTGCTCCGTACCACGTTTTAGCTGGTAGTGTAAAGTCCCGGGCCTTCCAGGAGCGATGATTCTGTAATTTGTTGACAGGTATAGAATTCGTGATACACTCGCCGGGGTTTCTTGTTGCATGGTTACTTTTTATGTCCGGTCCGGAATGTTGTGGGCTCGCTCTGACTGATGGTGCTGTCAGTAAAATCAGGGCTGTCTTGCAGGAGGAGGGAGGTGCTTCCTTTTTGAGAATCTCTGTGCAGGGTGGTGGTTGTGCCGGTTTTAAGTACGAGTTTACTACGGAAGGCTTGTACGATGATGACAAGGACGATGAGTACTTCGAGGAGGAAGATGCAGACTTTGACGATGTAGGAGATGATGAAGACGGCGACGAGGTGAGCGGTGGATCGGATCTCATACTGTCTGATGAGTCTGGGAGGACGATTCTTTTCGTAGACCGACGTTCCAAGAAGTTTTTGCTGGGTTCAACAATAGACTACGTAGAGGATATTAACGGTTCTAGATTCGTAGTCAACAATCCGGCTGCTAAGTTCGGTTGTGGCTGCGGGAACAGTTTTTCGTTGTAGGGGGAGGGGGATTATTTGTCTTCTGTTTCCAGTGTTACCAGAGCTTCGACTAGTAAGGGGGAGGGGTGCTCCCTATTAGGGGTGGTTGCTGTGCTCGTGGCTGCGCTTATGGCTGCTGGTATGCTTCGCAGTTTTGTTGCGGAGCCATTCCACATACCCTCCGGTTCGATGAAGAGCACCCTTTTGGTGGGCGATTATATCTTTGTGTGCAAGTATAGTTACGGGTATAGTCGTTACTCTGTGATAATGTCCCCGCCGATCTTTAAGGGGAGGGTGCTGTATACTCCTCCTAAGGCTGGTGATGTTGTGGTGTTCCGGCTTCCCTCTAGTCCGAGGACTAGCTACATAAAGAGGGTCATAGGTCTTCCCGGGGATAGGGTGCAAATCATCGGTGGTCGCTTGCATATAAACGGACAGCAGATGAAGTATCAGCGGATTGAGGATTTTGTCGATGGGGAGAAGCGGATTAAGCGGTACGTGGAGACTCTGTACAATGGCAAGTCCTATGAGGTGTTGGATGAGATGGAGAACAGCACTTTGGACAACACGCCGGTATATGTGGTACCGGAAGGACACATTTTCGTGTTGGGGGACAATAGGGATGACTCCCGGGATAGCAGATTTGTGACTGAGGTGGGTAACATACCCGTAGAGAACATAGTTGGTAAAGCCCTGATGGTTGTGCTCTCGTTCCAAAGGAGCGAGGGGTGGTTGCCTTTTGAGTTGAGGACGGGGCGTGCTTTCCGCGTTGTGAGGTAGGTTTAATAGCGGGGTGATGCATGAAGGGGCTTGTTAGGCTCATGAGGTTTGTGTATGTGGGTGTTAGGGGCTTTTGCCTGACGTTTGCAAGTATGTTCAAACCAAAGGTGACCCTGCGTTACCCGTTTGAGAAGGGTCCGTTGAGTACCAGATTTCGCGGCGAGCACGCCTTGCGCAGGTATGATAACGGGGAGGAGCGCTGCATAGCGTGTAAGTTGTGCGAGGCCATATGTCCAGCACAGGCGATCACTATAGAGGCGGAAGAGCGCGAAGATGGCAGCCGCAGAACAGTAAAGTACGATATAGATATGACAAAGTGCATATATTGCGGGTTCTGTCAAGAGGCCTGCCCGGTTGACGCCATTGTCGAGGGGCCCAACTTCGAGTATGCCACAGAGACCAGGGAAGAGCTGATGTACAACAAGGAGAGGCTGTTGTGTAATGGTGAAGTTTGGGAGGAGGCGTTGGACTTCAGAATCAGGAAGAATAGGCCCTACTACTAGTTTGTCCGTGGGTATGAATTCTGCGGTCAGCAAGCTTCGTGTTGCAGTTCTGCAAAGGTAGGTGGGGTTGCGCTCCTTTGGACGACTATTGGCTGACGCAAGCCGGGGCTCCGCCCATGTGTGGGTTGTGCCATGTTGGTGCATTTCGCGCAATCATGGGGATTGTTTCTGCACCAGGGCTGCTAATTCCACAATGTGATATGGTTGTGGGTCTTTCAATGTCTAACGGTGGCGTGTGCGCCTATGGGTAACAACGAACGGAGAAGTCCCGTGGAGGGCGTTTGCATTGGTGTTGTACTTTGCAATGGTATAGAATAGATACGCACAGGTCGCTGGTGTTGCGGTAATGTTACAACACCAGTGATGAGGCTTCATAAATGGCATACAACGTCTTCACAATATACAGACACGCCAGTGCCTGATAATTCCGTGCCACTGAGATAGGCATGGGTTGCAAGGGGTTATAACGGCGGAGGGCGCCAGGCCGAAGACTAAGCGGAAGAATGTGTTCTATACAATATGCGGGGGTGAGGGCATAAGGCCCATTTCAAGCTCTAGTACATATTCGTTTGCAGCGATCCAAGGCCTCCTCACGAGGTGGTGCTGGAAAGATGCCTTCATTCTCCCGTGACAAAGATGCTTGTTGCGATGGCCTCAGCGCAGATACGCGTGGCCTTGGGTATTCGCAAGCGGTGACGTCTTTGCCACGCAGACTTTGGGACTGGAAGCACCCCGACGTCGTGGGCAACGACAACTGCGCAGTTGTTTCCTCCACGCACATATCGTTTGTTTGTTGCTGGTTATTCTTTAAGTCCCTGCACTTACAGGCTAACCAAGTGCTGAGCGCAAATACGGATACAACAACCAGGGTTTCCGCGCAGACCGCTGCTATGCCTCTCGTGAGCCCCGTAGGTAGCACCCGGAAATGAAGTAAGGGTATTAGCGCCAGGAGGACGGTGAGAGCCGCTAACAAGAAAACACACAGCGCGTAGAAAGACTTACCCGGATCCCTACTGTTGCAGGCTTGCGATCTTGCACCCACATGTTTCTTGACGTCGAGTTTGGAAGTTAGGAATTGTTGCGCATGCCGAGTAGCGGCTGCTACCTGGACTTGCACCTTGGCCAATGCTGCCTGTTTTTCTACATCATTACGATCTTTCCTGTCCTGTGCATCAGCCCTGCGCAGTGCCTCACCAAAACCATGCACAACCACAACGGTGCGCAGGTAGCCGCACAGACTTGCTCTTGAATTAACATTTGACACGAATGTGTGGTCATATACATGCTCAAGACCGTGCATGGATAGCAGCTCCTTCACCGCTGACGAGATTATTTCCCGTCTGCTATCTATGTACGATCCTGGATCATTGTGACCGGATGTTCCACTGAATACGGTATTACCCCCAGTCCTGGGGTCGTACTGCGAAAACAGTAGATCCAGCAATAGTTCGGCGTATGCCACATACAAGTTTTTGCGCTCTCGGGGCGAGCTTTCCGATGGCAACTCCAGGGATGCTCTCCTGGCACTGTTTAAGAACGTGTCAATTTTTTGTACAAGTTCTTGTTTTTTCTCCTCATCCGATTGTGTACTAAAAAGGTCAGAAAAGAATTTTGCGCTCTTTGACCATCCCGTGCGCAATCCCTCCATGATCGCGCTACCAGACGCTATTTCCATAACGCTTTTCTGGGACAAAGACACTTCTTCTGGCTGCTCTTCTGCTGACGCCTTTGCCGCCGCTGCTTGCGCTTCATTTTGCAGTAACGCAGCGGCAAGCAAGGCAGGCTCGTTAATTAATTTTTTAATATGTTCGAAGCTCTTTAGAAATCCTATCAGCAAGTTGGCTATCCTAGACGCTTCCGTTTCGCCGTACATATGCAGGAGTTCTGCTGTGACAAACTTTATCAGCGGTTCCCTGTACGTCCTGCCCTCTTCTAGTTTGAAGAAATTCTGCACACCTACTTGTGTTACCGTGTCATGCAGCCCCTCAAATATCCTCAATAATTGCTGTCCTTTCTCTCCTGGCACGTTCACCACCCCTAACGGTTAACCTCAGCCACCAGGGAGAGCGCCAAGAGGATCTCACCCCCTCATAATGGAGCGCAACTCACAGCACGACACACCTAATTCTCACAGGTTCTAATACTAAGAACCCGGCTACGTGTATATGACTTTCTTTTGTAGTGGTCCAGAAAATAATATTTTTTCGCGGACCGTAGCCGCGTAGGTGCAGTTAGTGGTAAAACTGTGTTAAAATTGCAAATAGTTCAGCATGCAGAGGCATAATTGCCACAGAGGGGTAATGTGATGTGTAATGAAAGCTATAATCGGACACACTGCCTGACACGCATGTCCAAGGATGTGCGTGCACGACTGCTACAGCAGAGCTGTGCCCGCATCAACTTCCAGAGGAGACGGCCTTACGTAGAAATACGTAGAAACCTTTACCTTCGATTTTCGTGTACTTATAGGAACTATCGGGAACACCCTCCGGCAGATATGACACCACGTCGGACAGCGTCTGTTGTTTTATGACATCGCACCACGTCCTTATTGTTTCGGCTATCTCCTGGTTATCTGAGGCCACTATGACTACGTCAGCGCGATCCAGCATCTCCAATCCGCAGTCCCTACGCGCCTGTTGTATGAGTCTTATCATGTCCCTGGCTGTTCCTTCGAGCAACAGGTCCTTTGTGAGAGTGCTGTCTATGGACAATACGCCTACTGGTGCACCATTCAAAGTCATTTGGCATGCGTGATCGCTGTTCACTTTTAGATCTAGGGAAAATTCATCCTGTTGTAGGATATAACGCCCATCATCTGACGCACCCAGCAATAAAGTCCCATCCCGTTGCATTTCCCACTCTCCGGCCTTGACTATGGACATTATGTGTTTGACTTTTTCGGGCATCCTCTCACCCAACACGGGAAAGTTGAGCTTAAACTCGAACGAGGCCACATCCTCTATATTGCTGGCTACCGCGAGGTTTTTTATGTTAACTTCGCTGAGGATTATGTCACGGTACTCCTGAGGCAGGTTCACGAGGTCCTGGCAGTTGTATGGATATATAGTCATATTGCCAAGCGGCTGCCTGACCCTTATGTTGTGCGAGTTCCTCAACGACAAAGTGTGGCTGCATACGCTCATGGCTAGCCTCATATACCTTGCATTTTTATAACAGTCGGCGGTGAGCTCCAAGCAATTTTGCTCAGGAAAGTATGCAAGATGCACTGACTTCTCCCGTCCGAAATTGAGTCCACGCCACATCGATTCCGCTGTGAGCGGGAGGAACGGCGCAATGACCCGTACGAGATAATACAGGACGGTGTACAGGGTGTTATATGCGTCAATTTTGCCACTGGTCTTATCACGCGACCAAAATCTTTCTCTGCACCCACGTATGTACCAGTTGTTTAGTTTGTCAGAGAATTGCACGATCGCCAGGCACGCCAGCCTGACATTGTATGGATCGCGCCTTCCTGTCGAATTGGCCTCCATGGCGTCAAGCACCTCCCTGACCATGTGCACACACTCACACAATATGTACTGGTCCATGATGTTTGTGATACCGTCCAGGCCTTCTAATATCTGCCCTTTTATCATGTCGGAGTTCGCGTACACTGTGAAAAAACTGTAGCTGTTCCATATGGGCTTGATAACGCCTTTCAGCGTGTCGCGTATGACCTCGCCATCCTGGTCTATGAGCAAATCGCCCCCGACTAACACCGCGTGCGACAGCATGGTGAAGCGCACTGAATCTGCGCCGTACTTTTCGAACATTTCCATGGCATCCGGGTAGTTATTTAGCCGTTTCGACAGCTTCTGGCCCTTGATGTCCAAAACTACCCCGTGGCATATGCAGTTCTCAAACGGGTGCTTGTCGAAGATTCCGGTAGATAAGACAAAAAGGGTATAAAACCAGCCCCGGGTCTGGGCTATGTATTCGGTTATGAAATCCGCAGGGAAATTGTTGCGAAAATGTTCCTCGCTCTCAAACGGATAGTGTATTTGTGCATATGGCATGGAACCGGATTCGAACCAGCAATCCAACACGTCAGGCACTCTCCGCATGGTCGATTTCCCCGTAGGGTCGTCCGGATTGGGACGTGTCAGATTATCTATATAGGGGCGATGTAGGTCATTTATAGGCCCAAAATCCTCTTCTAGAGCTCTTACATCAGGGAGTACCTTTTTGATTGATCCGTAAACGTCTATCCTGGGATAATTCGGATCGTCCGACAGCCACACGGGGACAGGGGTCCCCCAAAACCTGTTCCTCGATATTGACCAGTCCCTCACTCCCTCGAGCCACTTCCCAAACTGTCCGCTCTGCACGTGCTCCGGAATCCAGTTGACCTCCCGATTGTGCTCTATCATGCGTGATTTGAGCTTCGTGACCTCTACATACCACGATGACATCGCCCTGTATATGAGAGGTGTGTCTGTGCGCCAACAGTGCGGATAGTTGTGCGTATATTGATCGGTCCAAAACCACAGCTCTTTTTCCTTGAGCTTCTGAATGACGGCGTCGATGACCTCGAACACATGCTGCCCCGCAAAATCGCTCACGGCTGAGGTAAATATCGCCCCATCATCTATTGGGCATATTGTGGATAGTCTCGTTGCAACTCCTTGTTCCGAGTCTGGTATTCCATACTTCTTGCAGAGCAAAAAATCCTCTTCGCCGAATCCTGGCGCAACATGTACTACCCCCGTGCCTGTTCCCTCTTCGACAAAATCTGCATCTAATACGCGGAACGCATTTTTGTTATTTATGAAGTACGGAAACGGCGGGCTGTATCTCACAGACAGTAGCCTCTCAGCAGGAATTTGTACGTCGTAGCGGTACGTGAGGTTTCGCTTGCCGCACAGGTCCTTAACGTGCCCCAAATACCCAGAGGAGCATATCAGCATCTCATCCCCAACAACCACCCCGACATAGTTCATGCGTGCGCTTATGGCGAGAGCGAAGTTCGATACCAAGGTCCACGGAGTTGTCGTCCATGCAAGCATACTGCAGGATTCAACGTCGGATGGAAGAAAGTCTACTCCCTCCAGAAGCCTAAACTTCACTGTGACGGACTTGCTAACCTTCTCTCTATAAGCGTTGTCTAGTCTCGTTTCAAAATTCGAAAGCGGAGTCTGACACGCCCAACTGTAAGGCACTACCCGCACGGACTCGTAAATCAACCCCTTGCGCCACAGCTCATGGAACGCCCATATGACGGATTCCATGAAGTCCTTATCCATGGTGGTGTAACCGTTGTCAAAGTCTACCCATCTTGCCTGCCGCCCCACATATTCCCTCCACTGTTGTGTGAATCGCGAGACGCAGCTGCGGCAGTGCTCGTTAAACTTGTCGATGCCGAAACCTTTTATGTTTGCCTTTCCTGAAATGCCCAGCTCCTTTTCGGCCAACATTTCTACCGGCAAGCCGTGGCAGTCCCACCCAAACCTTCTTTCGACCCTGAAACCGCGCATAGTCTTATATCTCGCGACGGTGTCTTTGATGAACCCGGTGAGCAGATGCCCGTAGTGCGGGAGCCCGTTTGCAAATGGGGGGCCGTCATAGAACACGAAGCTCTGACTCTGCGGTCGGCTGTACACGGACTCCTCGAAGATTTTTTCACTATTCCAGTACTGCAGCACTTCCCTCTCTACGTCGGGGAACACCGGGTTTCCTTTGACACCTGGATAGTAACTCACACCGCCTCAACTACCGACAATCGGGACAGTATACATGCTCTCCGATACGTTGGAAAGTCTGGGCCCCCCAAAATTTGTTTGGCGATGTGTTGTACACGGCTGCGACTATGGATAGAAAAATTGCCTAGTGTTCTGAACAGGGGACCCGATGCTAAAATGTCCCTACATGTCCAGTCGGCGCGAAGTACATGCAATGGTGTGACTGAAAATCTACAAATCTGGGTTGCCGTTGCCATTTCGCACCTTCAGCCCTGCAGTCTGCGGTTTCTGGGGATTATGCATGCTGCCATGAGGTTGCCTTGAGATACGATTTGTGAACTTTAGGAAGTAGGTGTATCATTCAGGATCTGTGCGTCAAGAGGTCGTGCGATGGTTCTACGAGAGGGGGACGTAGCCCCCGGGTTTGTTGTAAAGCGTGAAGACGGGGTGGAGGAGCAATCAGCTTCCTACGTTGGCAGCAAGAATGTTGTGTTATATTTCTATCCCAAAGATGATACTCCGGGGTGCACCAAGGAGGCGGAGGCTTTTAGAGATGCGCATGACAAGTTTGCTGGCCTTGATACCGTGGTCTTGGGTGTTTCTGGTGACGGAGCCTCTTCCCACGCGAACTTTAAGAAGAAATATCAGTTGCAGTTTGAGCTTATATCTGACGTAGATACCAGCCTGTGCCGGGAGTATGGGGTGTGGGTAGAGAAAAGCAAGTTCGGCAAGTCCTATATGGGCATCGAGAGGTCAACTTTTCTCATCGACAAGCAAGGAAGGGTGCGCAAGCTCTGGCGCAGGGTCCAGGTTGACGGACACGTTGACGCTGTTCTGGGCGCGGTGCGGAGCCTGGAAAGCACTGAGACCACATAGGCGCGGGCGGCATGCTCCCCTCCAAGAAAAAGCCTGTGAAGATCAGGCTGTACTGCAAGGATGCGGGCAGTACAGGGGTTGGCGGTGTTGTGGTTCTTGACGGCGACCTAGCCCACTATGTACGGGATGTTATGAGGGCTCAGCTCTCCGAGGTCGTTTTGCTCTTCGATGGGGTGCAGGGTGAGTGGTCTTGCAGAGTTGTAGGTATCTCCCGTAAGGCTGTGGAAGTCGAGATAGAGGAGCTTGTCAGGGGGTGTGTACCGACCAAGGCGCTTGTCCTGTGTTTTGCGCTCGTGAAGGGCGATGTCACGCGCAGCATTGTTAGGCAGGCTACGGAAATGGGGGTGACCCTGATACAGCCGATTCGCACTGAGTATTCTTCGGCACGCGACATTAATCTGGAAAAATGCCGGGCGTGGATAGCGGAGGCGTCGGCCCAATGTAGAAGGCAAGACATCCCCAATATCGCGCCTGCCATGAATTTTTCCGCGCTGCGAGAGCTACACAATTGCGAAAGACAGTTTGTGCTATGTGACGAGACCGGGGCAGGGGGGCTGCCGCGCGATGTACTACGCAATGACAAAGAAATGTGGGTGATTATTGGCCCTGAGGGCGGCTTTTCCCACAAAGAGCTGAATTTCGCTGACGGTTTTTGTGACAAAATATCCCTGGGTTCGAGGATATTAAGGGTTGATACCGCGGTGGTAGCGGCACTTTCGTACGCAAACGGGCATTTTTCCTCATCGTGAGTTTTTTGGTACGGGATCTGCGGTAGACCCGCCGCTATGTACTTTCGCCACTTGACACCAAACGCTGGTGGGTTTTTGCCCATAAAGTTATGTACTGCGTGATGGTAAGTCATTTCAGCGTGGTATGATGTTTGCCACATTGCGTTGGACAAGGTTAGAGAATTACCCGCAGTAGTGTCAATGCCAGCACGAAAGCACCGTTGGATGAGGGTATAGGATGCCTACAGTGGCGAATTATCAGCCAAAACGCTATAATTAATTTAGGTGTGCTAAAGCGCGTGTTCTCTAGCCAGGCTTTTGGTGGCTGCAAGTTATGTCCCAGATCTTTCTCAGTTTTCGTGGCAACTCCCGCAATAGGAGTAAAGTCGCTAAGTTGCAGGAGGTTCTTGCATCAGATCCCAAGTTTTGGGGCTCCCTGCTCGGGGCAGTGAGCCTTAAGGGAGGTGTTTTGACAGTTGGAGGCCGCAACTTTGCGGGATGCAAGGCCGGTTTCTCTCCTCCGGAACCTGGCGCTCAGCGCGAAGATGGGTTCCATCTGATACTCGATACAAACATAGACGATGCTTTCATCTCGCTGTTCGACAAATTCCCTCCTGGCTGCGTGCAGTTGACTGATGCGGGTATTGCGGATGCTCATTTCAGCTCCGGCATCGGCGTGATTGTCGATAATGTGGAGTGCGTGCACGGCCTCTTTTCCTTAATCACGCGTATCTCAGACGTTGGCGGAATGCCTGACAATGGTGGGGGCGCCATTAGCAGCTTTGCGGACGAAGAAGAGAGGAAGAAAGCCGAAGCTATCTGCGAGTCCTCCAAAAGAGCGATGAATCGCATTTTTGCACGTTCCCTAGATTACTACCTGACTCGTGCCATAAGCTACATATCGGTTGGAGGGTATGATGTAGGTGGCGAAGAAACGTGGGAATTGGACGAGCAGTTCTTGCACTCTTCGCCGGATGGGCGTGCCCTTTTGTGCGATGAGGTAAGCACTGGTATACTGTCCACGTTCTACTCCGGAAACGCGATAGTCTCTCCCATCGCTGGTCCATACGGGCGGTATAGGAGGGCGTTCATCCAGTGCGTGTTGGATGTCATAGATAGGTTACCCAAGTCCATAATAAGTGAAGTAATGCGTGACGGCTCTGTCAAAAAACGCTCATACACCAACTTCCTGTGCGCATGTAATGTCGAAACCTACTCCTCTGAGCAGTGTATCAAGGAGGGGAGAACTGCCGCAAGAATACTAGACATGCTTAAGTCGATAGAAGCGGATTTCCCTTCTAGATACGATGAGGCCGTGGGGATGCTTGCCATCGCTCACATATTCTCCAAAAAGAAGTATAACAAAGCCCTCATGAGGAGTTTGCGTGCTGACGAGTCGTTCTCTCGGGCTTGCACTGAGTACGAGGGGTACGACCTGGAGCGCAGCGGTGCCCTCTATTCTAGGTTGCACGGTCAGTACGATAAGGTTGTAAAGCTCATGCGCTCGTACGGTGCGGAGCCTCCTTCTTTCCCAGAATTTTGCTTCAGTAGCTTTTTTGAGAGTCTTTTCTCGCTGACGTACCGCTGTAATGCCTGGAAATTCCAGCTCAGGCTGCCTATCAGGTTGGACAACATAATCAAAGAGGTGCGCTCCTCCGATTTCGTGGGGATGCCGGGGCGTGTTACAAATTTACAACCTTTTACATCAAGCAGTGGTACAAAGCCAGACACCTCTTGCGACGAAGGTAATTTACGCCGGAGGAGGGCACGGCTCGTGATGCTAAGAAAAATTGTGGCAGCCTTCGTCATTGCAGCATTCATTGCAGCTATGATGGCGCTGCTGTACCACAAGGGCATTATCAACTACTCCGGCTTCGCGGCCACTTTCGGTGTTATTTGCGCAATAGCAGTGCTGATCACTATATGGTGGGTGTACGCTTACTTTAAAAGCGCAGACCTTGATACGCAAGTAGAGATTGTTGATCCTAAACTAACTCTGTGTATCAATATACTTGACAGGAAGCTGTTTGACATAGCTCGTCAGCAGGAGTCCGTTGACGGTTTTGGTATCGTGAGTAACGTAGTGCACGTAGCAGATCGTCCCCTGCCTAGTGATAAGTACAACACCCGTATTTTGGATGCCAGGGATGATTTGCCCTGTGGAATGTGCGTTCTGTTGTCCATGGAGTCTCCAGATTCCTTTGGGATGAGGCTTCTCGGGTCACTGTCGAACAGAACCACTGCCTGGCCGAAGAAGAAGAATATTTCATTGAAGATTGCCCTCGCGGATTGTCCGTCCATGGGTTCTCGCGGCTGCTCGGTAAATTGTACCATTGATGCAAAATGGACATCAAGATCATCGCACGTGTTGCTCATTAAGACCCTTGCTGCGTGTGGAAGGATTGGGCCCCTGCTGGCGTATCTAGATGCGTATGCGGGGATCGTATTCGACGAGAATGGCCGGGTGGACCCGAAGTTCCATACCTCGGCACAATGGAAGTACCTCTACCGCGATCACATCGATCGGGATATTATAGGTACGATATATAAGTATTGCACGCCATACCTCGGCGACAGGAGGATGGAGTGTCTGCAGCACATATGCGATCTGATCAATATGCATAGTCACAACCCAGGGAAGTACAAGACTACGTGTGCATTTCTGCTTACGGTCCTTGGTTGCGGTCCGGGGTTTCCTTTCAACGAGGCAAGTTACCGGAGTGTCTTGCTGAGCGAAGAAGGGGTTAGTTTTAACCACGAGCAATTGCACTTTGCGCATGCAGTAGGGATGAGATTTACTAACCTGATGTTCTCAGATGATTGTGTGATAACATACCCACAAGTGGATTATTCGGGAGAGGAAGAACAACTCAACGAAGGCCAATTGTACCCGGGCGCAGGGGGGGGCGACGACACCGAGCCTCAAAAGCCGTACACAGCGCCTCAGAATTGCAAAGAAGAACCGGCTTTGGATGTGGATGCGGACCCCTACGACATGCCAAGGAGGAGGGCCCAACTTGATGAGGGAGGGCGAAGAAGTGCTACTGGAAGGGGATTTTGACATGGGTTTTGGCAACGATGACGAACAAAGGTAAAAAGGGCTCTCTGCTCGCGGCAATAACTGGCAATCTGCCTACGATCCCGAAGAGGAAGAGGAGCACAATCGCGAGATGTGCGACATCAAGGGTGTTGATGAAGTGCACACGCAACGTGACCGGCACTACATTTGATGTGGTGCCTACCTGGAGATACTGGCCTGTTCACTCAAGTGGCAGGGCTGCAACAGCCGAGGCTTCTCGCGCGGGTCCTGCATTTTCCATATGTTTCACAGGTACCCAACTCACGCAGATGCTGAGGGATTTTAGAGGCTTTCCTGTAACTTTATTCCCGTGCAAGATGCATTCCTAAACAGCAGCTCATTTTCTTCTGTTGATGCAAGAGCAAGGTATCCCGGGATACGGGATCTGGTTCGGAGTACATTCCTAACGGCATTGAGTGCGGCATTGCGAAGCACCTCGTTATTTTTCCCCAATAAACTGCACTAGCAGGCGTAGATGGTGTCATGTCGTTTTGGTGGGTGACCCACGAGTCAATGCTGCAACGATAAATTGATCGATATCCCCGTCCAACACGGCATTGACGTCCCCAGTTTCGCATCCAGTGCGCAAATCCTTCACCATGCGGTACGGATGCATGACGTACGACCGAATCTGATGCCCCCATCCCATTTCGCATCTGTTATCGCGCTCCTGCGCCAGCTTTCTTTCCCTCTCTTGGAGTTCCATTTCATATAGACGGCTTTTTAGCAGGCTGTATGCCTCCGCACGATTCTGGTGCTGCGACCTGCTAGTTTGGCACTGCACCGCAGTTCCGGACGGTATGTGTGTAATACGCACGGCGCTGTCTGTCTTATTCACATGCTGTCCCCCAGCCCCTGAGGCTCTATACGTGTCAATGCGCAAGTCCTTTTCTAGTATCTCGGTCCCAATCTTCTCGTCCACTATCGGCGACACCTCAACAC
>JBQEQW010000041.1:0-21842 GCA_052043535.1 Anaplasma sp. | reverse complement strand
GTCTCGTGGGCTCGGAGATGTGTATAAGAGACAGGCTCCGGGTTGCACCACATGGCGTATGAGGTCATAGATAATTCCATTGACGAAGCCCTGGCGGGGTTTTGTAATAGGATCGATATTGCAATAGCTGCAGACGGCTCTGTCTCGGTTACCGATAATGGCCGAGGTATTCCCATAGACATCCACGAGGAAGAGAAGGTCTCCGCTGCGGAGGTTATAATGACTCAGCTGCACGCGGGTGGTAAGTTTGATCACAACAGCTATAAGGTTTCCGGTGGGCTCCACGGTGTTGGTGTATCTGTAGTGAACGCCCTTTCGAGTTGGCTGGAGTTGACCATATGGAAGGAGGGTAAGGAATATTTTGTCAGATTCGAGGATGGAAACGCCGTTGCTCCGCTGAGAATGATTGGGGAGTGTGGGAACAAAAAGGGCACTAAAGTGAGCTTTATGCCGTCTAGCGGGGTGTTTTCCCATACCGAGTTCAGCTACTCCACGCTGGAAAACAGGGTGCGAGAGCTTTCTTTTTTGAATTCCAACATATCGATCACTCTGATGGATTTTCGCGAGTCTCCGGTCCTGGAATCCAGCTTTGGCAGCATGGGAGAGGAAATCGCGGGTGGCACAGCAGCGTTTGTGGAGTATCTTGATCGTAACAAGACGCACGTTACCAAGGTAATTTCGCTCAAAGGGATGATGAGTGACTACGAGATAGCCGTGGAGCTTTCCATGTGTTGGAATGACTCCTACTACGAAAACATGCTGTGTTTTACTAACAATATTCGCCAAAAGGACGGCGGAACCCATCTAGCAGGGTTTCGCTCGGCGCTGACCAGATGCGTGAATAACTACGCTACCAATGAGGGGTGCCTGAGGAAGGCCAAGGTTAATATCATAGGGGAAGATGTCAGAGAGGGGCTGACCTGCGTTTTGTCGATCAAAATGCCGGATCCCAGATTTTCATCTCAGACTAAGGATAAGCTGGTCAGTTCCGAGGCCAGGTTGGTGGTCGAAAACATAGTGTTCGAGAAGCTTTCTTCGATATTCGAGACTAACCCGAAGTTGGCCATGAGCGTGGTTGAACGGGTTATCAGGTCGGCCAAGGGTAGAGAGGCCGCCCGAAGGGCCAGAGAGGTAATCAAGAACAGGGGTACGCTTGATTTCACCGCCCTTCCTGGAAAATTAGCGGATTGTCAGGAGAAGTCGCCAGAGCTTTCTGAACTGTTTATTGTTGAGGGTAATTCAGCAGGTGGTTCGGCAAAGCAAGGCAGGGACCGTAGGTATCAGGCTGTTCTTTCACTCCGGGGCAAGATCCTAAATGTGGAACGTGTTGGGCTGGACAGGATGCTCTCTTCGAGTGAAATCACGTCGCTGATCACCGCGATCGGGAGCAACATAGGCATAGGTAGCTTCGATGTGTCTAAGGTGCGGTATCATAAAATCATAATTATGACGGACGCGGATGTTGACGGGTCGCACATTAGGACTTTGCTGCTCACGTTTTTCTTTAGGTACATGAGGGACATCATCAGTGAGGGCTATCTGTATATAGCCCAGCCGCCTTTGTATAAGCTTACCAGGCACAAGAAAGACACATACATTAAGAACGATGAGGCGCTGAGTGACTACATCGTGGGTAATGCAACAAGGAGTTTAATACTGAGTGGGGGCGGCGTTGAGCACTCGAGCAGCGATCTGCAGTCCATATTGCGCAAGTGCATGCGTATTTCTGGCATTACGAGATCTTACTCGAGAATTGTGCCTCAGGAAGTTTTTGAGTCGCTGATCGTGCAGTACAAGAAGAACGGGTTAGGCACACCGGCGGACGTAGCCTCTCACTTGAACGAGGTATTTTCCGAATATCAGTGGGACGTTGATGGCTTAGAAGACGGGACGTTGCAGATTGCTAAGTTGTCCCAGGGCATGGTGGACAAGTACTCTCTTGGGATGGATTTTGTAAACTCTCGTGACGTGCAGGGCGTTCTTTGCATGTTGGATGGGATAGAAAGCGTATTTGTACGCGATGCGGTGCTGTCTGCGAAGGATTATCAGGTCAAAGTGCGATCCCCATGTGCGCTGGCCAATAGCGTCATCGAATTTGGCCGCAAGGACATGGCCCTCCAGCGATTCAAAGGTCTAGGTGAGATGAATGCCGATCAGTTGTGGGACACTACCCTGAACCCAGAGACCAGGACTTTGTTAAAGGTGAAGATATCTGACTACGCTGCCGCGGACTCGGTCTTCTCTGTGTTGATGGGTGACCTTGTAGAGCCTAGACGGGATTTTATCAACGACAATGCCCTTAGGGTGGAGAACATAGACTCGTAATCAGCGTATAGGAGTGGTTTGACGCCAGGTGGAGGTCTTGCGGGTCTTGCGCTGCTGGTTCGGTTGGTGAAGTCTGAAAGACCAACGTTGAAGTTGCTGTTTTCTACTTTGTTGATTATGCACTTGCCTTTGTTTTGCTTTGTTGTTATTGACGGTTGACTGGGCAGGTTCGCCTGGTAGAATTGGCTTTGTTTATGGAGGTTTCGTATGGCAAAAGGGGGGAAGGTCGCTAAGACCGCTAGTAAGAACAATCCTACTCAGCGTAAAAAAGGTGGCGCTGCTAAGCTGTATGAAGGTAGGGCTGTGAAGCCGGTGAAGTACATGGACAGAGATAGGGGTCATGTGTTCATGGCTGCTCAGTTTGAAGATGGGGCTCTGGTTATGGGGTCTGATGGGGTTCCTGTGCAATGGTCCGGCTTGTAGAGGCTGTTCGTGGTGAAAGTGGTTGTAAACTCTGTGCCGGTTGATGTAGGGAGTGGCGTTACTGTCCTGCAGGCGTGTGAAAGCGCTGGGGTCGAGATTCCCAGGTTCTGTTATCATGAGCGCCTGGCCATAGCTGGCAACTGCAGGATGTGTTTGGTAGAAATTGCGGGACAGCCAAAGTTGGCTGCGTCTTGTGCTATGCCCGTGTCCGAGGGTATGGAGATAAGTACGAACAGCGAGAGGGTCAAGAGAGCTAGGGAAGGGGTCCTAGAGTTGTTGCTCATAAATCATCCTCTGGACTGCCCGATTTGCGATCAGGGTGGGGAGTGCGACCTACAGGATCAAGTGGTGAGCTATGGACGCGGTATAGGTAGGTACGGTGAAGCGAAAAGAGCCGTATCGAAGAAGATGTTTGGCCCTCTCATAGAGAATTCCATGAACCGCTGTATACACTGCACTAGGTGTGTGCGTTTTTTGTCAGATGTGTCAGGTACCTACGAATTTGGCACCTTCGGCAGGGGGGAGGATATGGAGATCGACTCCTGCGTTGAGAAGGGTGTGGCCTCAGAGTTGTCGGGCAACATCATAGACCTTTGCCCTGTGGGTGCGCTTACATCGAAGCCATATTCGTTTAAGGCCCGGCCGTGGGAGCTTTCTCACTGTGATACTATAGACGTTTTGGATGCGGTAGGCAGCAATATTCGGGTGGATTCTCGGGGCCTTGAGGTTATGAGAGTTCTTCCTAGGCTCAATGAGGATGTGAATGAGGAGTGGATATCAGACAAGACGCGTTTTTCTTGTGACGGTCTTGGAGTGCAACGTTTGGACCGGCCCCTGCTAAGGAATGGTAGGAGACTTGTGCCTGCGGGCTGGGAGGAGGCCATTTCGCTGGTTGCGAGCAAGTTTAGTGCTGCTGATTCTGGGCAGGTTGCGGCGATTTCCGGTGACCTGGCGGATTGTGAATCAATGTTTTTGCTGAGGAAGCTTATGCTTTCTTGTGGGCATGATGTTATGGA
The DNA here is from genome assembly GCA_052043535.1 of Anaplasma sp. Taxonomy (GTDB): domain Bacteria; phylum Pseudomonadota; class Alphaproteobacteria; order Rickettsiales; family Anaplasmataceae; genus Anaplasma. The sequence continues at coordinate 18,078 of JBQEQW010000041.1, read as the reverse complement.
CTGTAGGCAGGATGGGGCCAAACTCCTTCCGTATTCTAGGAGTGCGTACTTATTTAATACTTCCATCTCTGGGATCGAAGAGGCGGACCTGTGTTTTCTGATAAACGCGAATTTGAGATTTGATGCTCCCATAGTTAACGCTAGGGTTCGCAAACGGTATCTGGCCGGAGGTATTGTCATTGCCGCAGTGGGATGTGGTTTCAGCTATACTTACGAAGTGGAAGACTTGGGCAAGAACGTTGGGGTGCTGCAGGAGTTGCTCGATGGCAGTCACAAGTTCTGTAAGGCTCTGCGGGTGTCTAAGAAGCCCATGCTCATACTGGGGCAGGATGCCTTGATACATGAGGATGGGGCCTCGGTGTTGGTGCTAGCGGCCCGTATTGCGGAGAAGTTTGGCCTGGTGCGTGATGGGTGGAACGGGTTTAATGTGCTGCACAGAGCGGCGTCTAGAGTAGGTGGATTGGATGTAGGATTTATTCCCAAGGATCCCACGGTTGACGTGTCAGATATTCTGCGCGGGGCGTCCGAGGGGAAGTTCCAGGTGCTGTATCTCCTAGGTGCTGATGAGGTAGATGTTGGGCGCACGAAGGAGGACAACCCCGAGCTGTTTGTTGTTTATCAAGGGCATCATGCGGACTGTGGAGCGCACGTTGCTGATGTAGTGCTACCTGGTGTGGCATATACGGAGAAGCGTGCTACCTACGTCAATACCGAGGGCAGAGTGCAAAGGACGGAGGTTGCGGTGCGTCCACCAGGGGATTCTAAGGAAGATTGGAAGATTGTCGCTATGCTTGCTGAGCGCGTTGGGTGCGGCTTTTCATATGGCTCCGTGTTCGACATCTGGAATGAGCTCGCGGATGGGTATGCGCAGTTTCGGGAGGAAAACATAGGAGTTTTAGTTGCTGCGCAGTGGTCTCCTCCGCCTAAGGGTACCGAAACCTCTCCATTAGATGGGAAATTTACTGCTGTGGAGAGAAACTTTTATATGACTGACCCGATAAGTAGAGCATCACCTACCATGGCTAAGTGCACGAGGTTTTTTATGGATAAAGCCTGCTGATATGAATGGCTTCTTGTGCAGCCTTTTGGAGCAAATTGCCGCCTTTGGGCCGCCGCTGCTTTTTATGCTGTCTGTCATGGTTGGGGTCATGGTGTCTGTGGCCTATTTGGTATACATGGAGCGAAAGGTGATAGCTTTTATGCAGCTAAGGCATGGCCCAAGCGTTGTTGGATTGTTTGGCCTGCTGCAGCCGTTTGCCGATGCGATAAAACTCATAACAAAAGAGCACATAATTCCTCTGAGATCTAAGGGCATTGCATTTCTCATGGCCCCTGTAGTCACATTTACCCTCGCGTTGGCCGGATGGGCGGTGATACCATTTGGGGCGGATGTGCAGGTAATCGAGGGGGTCAGGGTTGCGATGCCGACTGCGATTGCCAATCTCAATTTGGGGGTCCTATATATCTTCGCCATATCCTCGCTGGAGGTCTACGGGATTATCATGGCCGGGTGGTCAAGTGGTTCCAATTACGCTTTCCTGGGTGCGATTCGTTCCGCATCTCAGATGATTTCCTACGAAGTGGCCATGGGACTCGTTGTGTTGGCGGTTGTGGTATCCACAGGTTCGTTAAGGTTGGTCGACGTTGTTGTTGCGCGTCATGAAATGCCGTACTGGGAGGATTTGCTGTTGTTGCCTATGGCATTTGTGTTTTTTGTTGCGATACTTGCCGAAACGAATCGCCACCCCTTTGATCTTCCGGAGGCGGAGTCGGAGTTGGTTTCCGGGTACAACGTTGAGTATTCATCGATGCCTTTTGCGATGTTTTTCCTGGGTGAGTATGCAAACATGATCCTTGTGAGCGCGATGATGGTTGTTTTCTTCTTCGGAGGCTGGTACCCACCTCTGGACCTTGAGCCTTTGTATGAGGTGCCAGGTCTTGTGTGGTTTTGTCTGAAGGTGCTAGCGCTGCTGTTTTGCTTCATATGGGTCAGGGCAACTATTCCTCGCTATAGATATGACCAGCTGATGAGTCTGGGTTGGAAGGTGTTCCTTCCGTTTTCCTTCGTATGGGTTATGGTGCTGTCTGGGGCGTTGCTGTATCTAGACTCTTTGCCGAAACAATAGTGCGGGCCGGGACCTGCCTGTGGTCGAAGTGCATGCGTACCGGTTGACTTACTCTCTCTCCCTGTCACGACTTTCATCCTGCTTTCCGTGTGCTGGCGTTGGGGTGGGTGACAACGATTGTTGCACCGTCTGTTCGACGCTATCGATCTCCATAGCACCCATGTCCTTGCCATACGACTCCAGGGTCTCCTGCAATTCTTCTTGGCTTAGTGGTGCGCGATCACTGCTGTCTACACTTCCAGAGGAAGCCCTCCTGGAACGAGAACGCTTGCCTTCAACTTTTCCGCTTCCGGCACTGCCGCTCAAATCTTGGTGTATGCCGGACAACCCCACCCCTATCACCTTTTGGATGGTTTCTCTGAGTAGGATGTTATCTTCCTCAGAGATCCTGCTGCTTACTCCACCTACCTCTTCAGAGGATTTATAGGACGGCGCTGCTCGTTGCTGAGATTCTGTCACACATGCAGCGGGAGCGCGCCCTGCTGCATTAGAACCAATATTATGCCCGGAATCACTGTGTTCAACCCCTTCAAGGTTAGGCACGATTCTGTATAGAGTGTGCATAGTAGAGGCCGGCATTTGCCCGCGTAGTGCCTTACCTGCCACATGCGCCTTATCGTGCAACATGGACATGTTAACGATATCCTTGAGCAACCTTTCCCCGTCCTGTTGTGGGATGGGTGTATTGTCTCCCACTCCCAGGGGGGGCAACTTACCCATTGTGGGCCTGGCTTCCGCCCCAACCACCGCGGCCGCTACCATGGGTAGGTGCTGAAGTTGTATTTCTAAATTGCAATTTGTAGATGACCTGTACGAAATCTCTGCGATGTCTTCCAGTGATGACTTGATAATGCCGTCTACCGCGTCTCCAAAACCAAAAGGTGAGCTAAACTCATGAGGGATTCCAATATCATTCGCATTTATTATGACGCCATTGTTTATTTCGAGCGTGGGATTGCCTAGGCGGACACATGCTATGTTATTATTCTTCATCACCGCCTCTATCGCCGATTCTGTGGCGTTCTTACGTTTCTGTGTATCGCTAATACTATTAGAGATGTCTTTCACTCGGGATTCGAGCTCAGCAGCAGCCTTGAGAACGTCGCTGTTTTCGGAGGTATTAAATGCGTAGAAGGTCCCCACGTTTTTACATGTTCCGGATATGCTCTGCCACGCCGACATTTCTTTGTTTGCCAGGGATTTTGTGCTGCTGTCTTCTTGGAGGATCAGGTTTCTCAGCATGTCAGTGGTTTTCTGAACCCCGTCGGCCATGGCAGACACTTCCCACTTGGCCAAGCTGTTTATATAGCGGTTTGTTCCGCTTTTGGATGCGCCTTTGTGACGTCCCCTTGCGTGAATAGGGTCAAAACCGTCCCACGACATCGTTGTACTCTCACTGCCTGATTGGCTGTCCTTACCGCTAGGGATTTGCGACTCGGAGCTATCGAATTCACTGTCAGCAAATTCGCTTTCACTGCAGGTAGGTGATCCTGCACGTTCCGGATATAATGCTCCATCTCCTGCGGGATTCCACCATGGGAAGGAAGCATCATCGCACGACTGCGGGAGCGTCCCTTCATCACTGCCCTCCATCATTAGGCTTTCTGTGGCTAAAGACTCTGCGTCTTCACTCTGCGATGTGGATCTCAATTCGTGGACGCGCTGGGCACTTGTAGGCCTTTTCGTTATCTGTGCAGACCCATACAACATACTCGAGTTGACGATGTCCTTGAATATACGCTCGCCCTCTTCTTGGTTTGCCGGATTGTGAAAATCGATGCCCCGAGGAGGAGTTTTCTCCACATCTATAACCGCTGCTGCGAGTATCGGTAGGTTGTGGAGCTCCACAGCTACTATGCAATCCACCAAAGATTTATCTGACACACTCCGCATTTTACCTAAGGCACCGGTTATTGCTTTGTCAACGGTGTTTCCAAACCCATGGGGGGAGGAGAAATACCTGCTGGGGGTTATGCTGTTTTCTATGACTCCGTTTCTGATATGCAGCATGGGATTTCCTAACTTCATGCACTCAATATTGTACCGCTGCATTATACTGGGTATCTCCTCTTCCATAGCCGCTTTCCGCTTATTTTCATCCGGCTCTGATTCCTTGAGCTCAGCCCAACGTCGTGCCAAATCATCCGAGGCCTGGACTACATCACTGTTTTCGGAGGTGTTAAACGCATAGTAGCTCTTGAGTTCGCTACACACGCTTAACATCTTTGACCAATCATCCACGTAGTCCTCGAACTGCACATTGTCGTCCACTGTTTGTGTTCCCACATCAGCAAAGAGACCGTGGGGTTCCTCATTGTCCACTAAGGTGGCTAGCGAGCGAGCTTCCTTCTTCCATGGCGTTATGGATACCGTGTGCCGAGCAGCACTGCCTGCTCTCGGCTGTGTGGTGGCAAATACCGGCTGCTCGAACCGAGGATAGTCGGAGTCTTCCACTGGGTATATGTCTCCCAGGTCACCAAGCGCCTTCGATGAGTACGGCTGCTTCGCCAGGTTAGAGGCTTCCGCACTTGCAAGTTCCCGGTCCGATTCTGTAAGTTCTTGTGACACGCTTACGCTTTGGGGTTCCTCGTCTACGTCTGCTACAGTGCTTCCCGCTGTGCCCCAGCGTTCTGCATCCAGCATAGAGCCTGACCGCCCTGCGCTTTCCTCCAGGCTGCTGAGCTCTTCTTCTGCCGAGTGAGGCTGCCTTTCCGGCTCATGAGCTTCCTCTTCAAGTGCCTGGCCAGGTTCTGTTTCCGTGCCCCTCTCGCCGCCGGCGGACTGTGCAGGCTCCCCAGCCTCTGTATCGAGTGTGAGTGTGGCCGATTTTGACTCAGCTTTCCAAATCCCCCTTCTAAGTGCTTCTTCCAGAGAGAGACCTCCGACGTACACCTTACAATTGGTGAAATCGAGCTTCTCCCCCCTAGCGCCGCACTGCTGCATGGATTTTTTTGCGACCTTAACTGTGCCATCCGCGCTAATTTCGACAGAGACTTTCTGTTCCTTGCTCTGTGCCTTCCAAGACAGGTCTAGCTCGATTACGCCCCTGCTGACTGTGTAATTGCGTTTATTTCCTACCTTCTCGACATCTCCCTGATCTTGGCCATCATTGAAGCTGAGCTTAACCGCGTTAAGATTATGCTTGTTGCAAAGATCGCTGTTCAGTAGCTTGCTGACCAGCAATGTCGCGCTGCCTAATTTTACGTCCAAGGTTGCGCCAGAGATGTCATAGTGATGTTGCTGCGCCCCTTTGGCACGATTTCTGACGAAGTGCTTGTCTATGTCTTCCTGGGCTTTTTTCCTCAGCTTGTGGTACTCGCGCCTGTGTTCTGCGATAAGTTGAAGGCAGCTCTCATGTTCGCCAAAGAGCGACCCTACAAGGGGTTTTGCTATATCGCAAACGGAGAACCCGGCCTTATTCTCATGGTGTAAGGCCGCCCCGTGCGAGACCAGTGTCTCCAGGATTTTCAGGTGTCCAGGCTTGATATTTCCCCTGTTCTGCATCATGTGGATGAACAGGCTGTGCAGTGGGGTGTTTCCATCTTGATCCAGCAGATTTATGTTTCCACCGGTTTTCATTGCAGCAATGAAAGCATCGTGCTCTCCGGAGATGGCTGCATTGTGTACACGAACATTCCGCTCTACATCGCACCCGCCTACTGGGAATACGGCGTAATTTTCGTAAATGTGGCGCTGCAGGGCGCTTTGGTTGGCCGCTCTTACCAGCACTGTATTTAAGTCACAGAGCTCAGCAACTTTTTGGGGACCTAACTTTTTCTCTATCGCCCTGAACATGTTGTATGAAGGATTGACCGACGCCAGGGTTTCAAGACAATTCTCCCCACGAGCATTCCTATGTCTCAAGAATACTTCCTCCAACATTCCAGGATCCTCTTTACCCAGATGTTCCAGCACTTCGGAGCACAACTCCTGCACTACATTTGCCTTGTCCTGCCCTATGCCCACCTTCGCAGCGGATAGTCCATCAAACAGGCTCTGTAGCGCGTTGTTTCCCTTTGAGTCCACATTGGTGAGCAGGCTGCGGGTGTCTTTGTCTTTAATCAGCTCTTTTATGTAGGATTTGTGGGCATCACTGAGTCCACTGCGCGTACTCACAGCCCTCTCCACGGCGGACGAGAACAAAGTGTAGAATGGATTCGCTGAATTCCGCGCAAATACTCTATCATCCCTTACAAGCTGACTCAGGGCTTTCACGGCTCTTGGTTCATAGGGGCGGTTGAACTCCGCCTCTATATTCGACAGACGTTTACTCCGCTTGTGTTCCTCTGCCACGACGAGGTCTACAAGGTCCAGCAACTGTTTGGGCGTGACAGGACTCCGCCCGAGGATCGCCCGTACAGGGGCTCCGGCTGTCTTCGTAATGCATTTGCTGTCCCCTAAAAAGTCAAGATAGAGCTTACCAAAATGCGAGTCGCTCATAACAATAGGATCCTCGGCTACGAGCTCGGACAACTGCGCTGGCAAGTTCGCACCATCCGCGTTGCAAATATTCGGCCTGATCTCGGAACCCCTGTGTTCTAATACGTACTTAATAAACTCAAGATTCTTTGTGGCAATTGCGTATTCCAGTGGGGAGGCCCTAATACGCCAATTGACGGCGGAGAAGGCACCTATCGGTACCTGGCGCATCCTATCAAAGTCCGGCCCAGATATCGCCTTTGAATTGATGATGTCGAACAAGGTCTTCTGATGGGCAATAAGTGCGCCACGAGGGGCACCAACGACCGCCCTGGCCGGTTCTACTGGGTAAACCTCTGTGAAAAACTTTTTAGACTCCTTAGTCAACAGATTCGCCAACTGCTCCCCATTGAGTGAGGTGGTTGAATTCTGCAGTAATTCAACCAACGGATCCACCGCTTTTTTCTTGGTAGTTGTGGAGATGCTGGCCAGAAAATCATCGATTGCACTGTCCTTTCTGTTCAAGCTGGCCTGCGTCAGTATGCCGTGCAGGTACCCTTGTTGTTTTTTGCCGGAGAGCTTACCAAGTTCACCATCAAGCTCTGGTTTCTTCTGTATAAGCTCTAGCATCTCTACTGTGTCGCTGTAGTTGGGACACGCGGTTACGTGCTTGAGGATTCCATTACTGTTCAGTCCAGCCCCGGATTCCTGCGTCCTGACCAGCGATTCAAAGACGTAATCGCCGTTTTCCGCTTTCATTCCGCTCTGCGCGCACAAATGAGCGACATTTTCCCCCTTGTCCGTGGTGAGCGCGGAGTCACCGCCAAGTTCCATGAGACGTGTTAGTATTTTGTGGTTTCCATTCAGCGCAGCTAAGTGCAGGATTGAGCGCCCATTTACCTGTTCGTTGATTACGCCCTTGATACTCTCTGCCGATGTGTTGCCCGGATTTCCGACGTGCTCCTCGAGCAATTTTGCCGCAGCCGCCTGGTTTCCAGATTCCAACGCTATCCGGAGGACGTTCTCGCTTCCAGCGCACTCAAACAGCATGGTGCCAGCCCTAGCCCTTGTGCAGCACCCCTCCAGCGCTGCATCTTCCGCTGCACTGAGGCCCAAATTATGCCTCAAGAGCATGCCCCTGATGGTCTGTGCAGACGCGGGGCTTAACTCGGATCCCTGCTGCTCCACCTCATGCGATCCCTCGCCGCCTCTGGCCCTCTCCCGTTCCAGAAGGAAATTCGCAGTTTGGTGCGCAAGGAACCGCAGTAGCTCTGCATTTTTCGGATGATGTTTTGCCGCGACAGCGTACGGCAGGTCTGCATCTGGGTCTTCGCCGAGAACTTGCATTATGAGCTCAGGGGCTTTTGCCAGCAGAGACTCCACCAGCTGCTGATTACCTGAGAGGATTGTGAGTTCTAACACAGAAGGGGTAGGGTACTCTTTGAAGTATGACTCACACGTCTTTGGCATCATGGGGCTTCTTATCATCCTGTTGACAAAGGTGTTACCCAACTTGCGGACGGTATTGCCCGTGGCATTCTTCAAGAAAAACTCAAGTAGATTGTCCTTTTCCTCTTCTAAAAGTCTTTCCGGATCCAAAAGCTTCAAGACCCTATCTGCCGGAATATGTCTGATTAGGTCTGGGTTATCATGCAACGCCGCTTTTTCCACCAAGAATTGCTCGTCTTCCGGACTACTAAGGGCTTCCCTTGAGAGGCTATCGAACAGCTCCGCGTTGTACACATTTTTCTCTGCCAGGTGTTTCAACAGATCCTGAGCTATGGCCGGGAAAAATTCTCCCGAGTGTTCTTCCCGTATCTTGTTCAAAAGCGTTTTATGTACCTCGGGATTGGTGCTCTGACAGGCCTTGGCAACCAGCTCGTTCGTGTACGTCGCGTTTCCAAGTACGGCAACTATCTTGGTGCCACTTTTATTCTTCTGTTCCGCGTTGAACTGATCTGCCATGCGGAAGACCCACTGCAGTATATAAGGATCACGGTGCTGTACTGCTCGCTCAGTCAGGGAGCTACTTCCTAGCAGGCGCTCCATACCCTTTGCATCCACCGTACCCTCTATGAAAGAACATAAAGCGCTGTACGAATCTGCGCCCTTGGACAAAGCGAGATCCATCGGGGTTTTGCCGTCTGCATCTTTCCCCTCGAGCGCCCGCACCACATGGGCCGAGGCCCGTCCTCCGCTGTACAAGTTGTGCAGAAGGGTAAGAGTATTTTGCTTCCCGGACCTCACTAGTGTGTGCAGCAAATTATCCCGATTTTCCCCGTACTGGGCGTGAATCTCCTTCAGGTCCATCTTTTTGGACAGGTGATGGATCATGGCTTCGTTGTCGTTGATTATTGCACACTGCAAAGGAGAACCAAGGGAGGAAAAACTGCCCGAATCGGTGCTAAATGCCAGACTATTCCTCTTTACAGTCTTGAAGCTTGATACCAGCGCGTCCATCTGGGAAGGAACGCCTAGCGACGCGACCAGAGTGAATATGCTATGTCCCTTGCCGTCACCCCGAGATGTATTTTTGAAATCATCTATGTTCGCGAAGTTTTTCTTCAGGACCTTTTCTTTGAACTTATGGGTATCGGCTGTTGTCTCATCGATGTCGTTGACGTATTTGTGTAGGAAGCCATAATCTTTCAAGGCGGACTTGCCTGCGTGCTCGCGGGTCCCAGCATCTTGCCAACTGTCCCGCTTTGCGCTAGGAGGTGTGCTGTCCTCGGGCAAGTACCGCCTAGCCACGCTCTTCCCCGTTTCTGATACGGAAGAAGGGCCCTCCTGGATTTGCCCGGTGAGCCCCGGTGATATTTCATCTATAGCCCGCTTCAGTGCATCCTTACCTGGTACTTCGGCAGCGCCTGCCAGTATTCTTTGCAGATCAGGCCTTGTGATCTCCGCGCCGCTCCTATGAACGTCGTGAAGCATTCCTCCGGCAACTGCTGGGTCAACTTTAGCAACCTGTGCCACGCTGTTTATGGCATTCTGCAGGTCCATTCCATTTGCATCCCTTTCGGCTTTTTGGACAACCTTCCGATGTTCTCCGATAAGGAATCGCACTGTGTCCACTTGTCCAGCGTCTGACGCCACTTCCAGGATGCTTTTGCCCGATGTGTGGTCCTCGGAGTATACGGCGTCTCTATGTGCCTTGAGTATCGCCCCAAGCTTACCTATCTGGCCGGTACGCGAGAGCTCTATGGCGGAGCGAGACATCTCCGTCTTCAGCATCCGTTCACCTTCTCCGAAGCTTTGCGCTATGGTGTGCTCCAAGAAATTCCTGATCCTTTCCTCGTCACATGAGTTGACTACCCTGCTTATCGAAGAGATGCCCTGACTGTCTCGTTCCGATATGGCCTTAAGTACCCTGGTCCGCGTTTCTGTGTCGGTGCCCAACACAATGTCGATTATGGCCTCTGGCTCTGGGTTTGCCGCAAGCAGCTCCGAGATGACGCCTGAATTGCTGAGGAACTCGGAATTCGGGAACATCTGTGCAAGGCCTTTAAATATCCTGGGATCCTGCAGGTGCTTGTTATTACGCAAGGAACTCACGAATTTTTCGGGCAACTTTCCTTCTGTCGGAGTAGTAGCTTTCCCGCCTGTGTGTGCTGCTATTGCTGCATCCACGAGTTCCCGATTCCCGGACGCCGCAGCGCAAGCTACAAACACCGCTTTGTCCTTTGTGGTGTCAAGAAAATCCATGCTTGTTTCCACGAACCAAGCATTTTTCCGATGGGTTAAGTTGTCGTCCTGAGCTTCGCTGTTTAGACAGTCGATTAGGCGCCCAGGCTCGTCCATAAATGCCCGTATACAATTCTTGGCCGCGTTCTCCTCCTCCGGAGAGCGCGCACGTTTTTGCAACAGGGCCGTGAGTATGGATTGGTCATTCAGCTCCAGTGCAGACATATTCAACTCCGCCTGATACTGGGGATTGCCATTGCACATCTCGGCAACCATGGGACTTTGTGCCTCTAGTGCCCTGTATATCACGGACTTTCCTTCCTGATCTCTTTCCAGCAACAGGCTGACCACAGGATTGTCTATCGTCTTGATGCGTGTAGCTAATGTTCTGAGTACCTCCAGGTTCTTTGTCCTGCACGCCACATGCATTGGGGTGTTGCCCAAACCATCTCTGCGAGTAAGCAGGGGTACAGCGTTTAGTGCAGCAGCGATGTCGGCACCATCCCGAACTATCTGCGGGGCATCCAGGGCAAACAGGACTTTCTCTACATCATTAGACTTAAGGGCTGCGTGTAGGATATTCTCCCCCATTCTGTTGATCTTCTGTACAGCCTGGCTGTACTTCTTGGACAGGTCCACTAGGGAGTTTCTACTGAGGTTAATTGCAGGATTACGCAATGCGTGCGCTAGGGGCGTGTCGCCGTGAGAATCAACCACACCCCAATTGACTCCATGTATGCTCATCAATGCTTTTAGGTACCCATCCCCGGCTTCAAGCGACAAAAACTGCGCCCTATCCCCGTGAACGTCTGGGGCGTTCAAAATGTCCGCGGTGCAATGCTTTAAGATTGTAGAAAACGCTTCTACGCCCGGTTTCTCGCGACCAACCAAGAGCGCATGTTGCAATATTGGTCTACCACCTGGGAAGGCAGGCCGGCACACAACTGCTGCCCTGTCTCGCGTTGACAGATTGCGCAGTATTTCGTCGATCCGATCGCCATTATTTTTGTTTATAGCGTCGGATAGATCCCTGCAAATACTGTCAAGCTTGCTGCCCATCCGTCGTTTTTCCCCGCGTGTTTATAACAATGCAGACATTACATGCTAACAGTTTACCGCAATATTAACCATGATCGAAAGCGGTGGCAATCACACTGCATTTGTGGACGTTAACCGTCCATTCACGCCACGCTGTGAAATAAGTGAACAGCCTAAAACTTTTTAATAGCTTGTGACTCTGGAACGCGACTGCGGGCTATGCAGCACCGACCAACTGTGTGGTCAAGGGAGAATTGCGACGTAGAGAACCAACTATGCTCAACCACCTGGTGGTATATCACAGGCCATGCTGCCTGATAGGCCAGCGCCCTGCCACACATTTTGGGGTTTTGGTGCATCTATGGAATATGAGTATTCACAAAGCGCTAAAGCACGTAAACGGGGAAGTGCAGTGAGTGCAGTGTAGGGTATGGGCGGAAACAGGATGCTATGCTCTATGCTCTGGGGTTACGAGGGATTGCTACGACGCTCCCATCCCCACGTTCGTCTGTCCATTCTGGATCACATTAAAACAGAGTGGCTTCGCCCACGTTGCCGCTCCGCCCCGGGGGTCGTCACGGGGTGGCCTCACTTCCCAACTTTAGTTCATCAGGGAGAGTTGTAGCGGCCTTCGATACGGGGCACACGTTGTAAACGGAAGGTCTCCTTATTTACAGGTGTCCACAAGGACACCTTGGCGGGCAGATATCCTCGGCACTAGGCAACAAACTGCCCCTAGCGCACCCAAATTACTGGGGTTTACACCTTCTTCAGGTGGCTTCAATGTCCAATACAATGCACGCGTGCGAGTATTATGCTAGCAAAGGTCTTGAAAATTTACTATACTTCACCTACGTAACACTTACGTTGCTAACTAGTGGTTGCTGAGATGGGGGGTGTTTCGAGTATGCTTACTGCGTCAGTGTTTTCCATGGGGTCTGATGACCTGGTCGCGTATATGTGTCAGGTGCGTGCCTTTCCCGTTCTTTCTGAGGAGGAAGAGAGACGCTTGGCAAGGAACTGGCACAGGGATAAGGCGGTCGCTGATGCGCACAAGTTGGTCACCAGCCACCTTAGGCTGGTGGTAAGGGTTGCCATGGGATTCAAGAATTACGGGCTTCCCGTGATGGAGCTCATAATGGAGGGGAACATAGGTCTCATGCAGGCCGTGAAGAGGTTCAACCCGGAACTGGGATTCAGGCTTGCTACCTATGCTGTGTGGTGGATTAAGGCGTCCATCAAGGATTACATACTTAGGTCCTGGTCCTGCGTGCGTGTTGGTACCACCCAGGCGCAGAAGAAGCTGTTTTTTAGCCTTAGGAAGATAAAGAAGAGGCTTCTTGGGCACGAGTCTTCCACTGTTACCAAGAATGATATAAAAGCCATCGCCGAGGAGTGTTCCGCCTCGGAGGAAGATGTTGAGCAGATGGACAGGTTTTTTGCGAACAGGAGCGTGTCCCTTAATGAGCAGGTGCACAGTGAGAGTGACACCGAACTGCAGGATTTCATACCCTGTGTGGGGCCAAACCAGGAGGTGATGTACCTGGTTGACGAGGAAATTGCTGTTAGGAGGGCTATGGTCGACAAAGCTATTTCCACTTTGGACAAGAGGCATCGTGACGTCTTCACGAGGAGGCGTATGCAAGAGCGTCCTGATACCTTGGAGAAGCTGAGCAAGGAATATGGCGTCTCTAAGGAAAGGATTCGGCAAATAGAGTTGCAATCGCTTGGCAAGGTTAAAGCTTTTGTCGAGGCTAATAAGGTGAGCATGGGGTGTTGACATGAGGTTGTTGATTTTTGTCTGTATGCTTTGGTGCGTGCCCGCCTTCGGGTGGTCTGCTAACGCGTTGCTCGCGGGTGTGGGCAACGTGTATTTGGTTGAGAAGAATAGGGATTGGAGCGTATACACCGCGGTGCAGGAGGGGCAGAGGTTCTGTTACCTGTTGTCGTTTCCCACCGAGCACGGAGAGAGCGAAAGTAGTGGCAATGAGGCCATCATGGTGACCAGAGTCAGTGATGTTTTCGACGAAATTAGCGTGACCTTTGGTGTCAGATATGGGAGTAAACCTGTGGTTCTGACTGTGGATCAGAAGAGATCCTATCCCATTGCGATAATTGACGATCAGGTGGCTTGGGCTGAGAATGCGGACATAGACTCTGCGCTGATTGACGCCTTCAAAGAGGGGCTAAACATGTCGGCTATTGGGTACGCTGAGGACGGTAGGAGGGTTGAAAGCGTCTACTCCCTGCGCGGTTTCAAGAAGTCGTACGAGAAGATGCGCAAGGTCTGCGGAAGCGGCGGTTAGGTTGCACTCGGTGACAAACAGTGCTGCTGGGTGTGTGGCCTCGGTGGGGGTTGCGGAGCGTCTATGCAGTTTTGTTTGTGCTTCCCTGGCAATTCCCCGTTTTGTAGTGTCCCCCCCCCCCCCGCATCCTTGTGGGGGGGCGGCAGGGTGCCCTGCGCTCTTGCACTGTTTGCACTGTATTGCGCTGCATGTAAACTAGGCTGCGGGGATTACTCACCGCGGCAATCGGGTCCCAGAAAAGACCACTAGGATGCTGCGTTTATAGAGTTGATCCTCGCGCCATGCTCAACGGTGACTGGTATCAAGTGCCCTCCGCATTGCTGTTTCTTCGGCTCGCGCCGCCTACCCCATTCCAGCGCGCATTCATCATCGCAATGATCGCGCAACGCAGTTGGCTCACCCACGGATGATAAGTTGTACTGCTTTCGTAGGGAAACAGCCGCTGCTCCTGCCGTCCCGATTCCGAATACGACAGATATGCACCCGACCACGGGAAACCAGATTGACGAAGGCGCAAAAAGGGCATAGTGATAGATCGCCCATATGCCAACCGCAAACGAAAGTAGCGAGGTCAGAGTTAGTACAGCTCCGCTGATCAACAGGCGAGAGTAGGGCTTCTTACGCGGCGTCGCAAGCCTGTATGGGGTGGCAGAAACAACCGGCGCTGCTGCCTCCTGGCGGCGGATAACCAGTGCCCTCTTACTCAAGAAGCTGCGGAAATGCTCATGACTATCTGAACACTTAGACTGGAGGAGGAAGTCTATCAGGCAGTCATACTCCGGACTATCGACGAAATCTTTCAGGAACCTTACGCGCGCATCAATATGGGAGACCACTTCCATAACAGTGCCGTATATCCCAGTGCTTTTTCTAACACAGGGGTTCACGCAGGGGTCCAAGGTATTGATGATGGAAGACGCCACACTATCACGCATCTTGTCGTCTTGCATGAACTTGTAGAATCCTCTGATTGTTGAGGCAACGTCATCATAGCAGACCTTAAACCTCCGACAATCTCGCGCATGATGGTTCTGTATCATAAGATCCACAAGCTCCCGACCCGCTGGGCTCTCCAGGATCCCCTCCGAAATATTTCCAAATCTTGCTCTCTTCAAAAGAGGGAAAGAGAAATCACGTGTGAAGGAGTATGCTATCCTCTTGTCGTCCAACAGGACCGCTTCAACGTTGCATGGCTGTATTTTTATTTGTATGTCAAACAGCATGGAGAGCGCTACTAACGCCTCTACACCCACCGCCGCACACTGGTTCATGCGCTTGTCAACTGCGGAATCCACGCGCTGGTGCCATAGCATGCATTTCGACGCAGCTTGGCGCACCCCCTCTATATCCACCTCTAGCGAGAACTTTTTGTCGCTACGGGGAGAGGACGACCTCTTGTGTATCTTGTGGTATTTCCCGACCTCAGGGTCGAAATTTGACAGGAAGCTCAGCAGCTCCACTACCCTGGCCGAATTGTCAATTACGGACTCCTCCGTAAGCACGTAGGACAGGATGTCTAACTGCTCGGAGACCTCGTTACAAGCTTTGCTCGAGAATACTTTGTGCGCGCAGTCGTCTAACTCTGCATCCGACGATGTGCTGGCAGCCTTAAGGAAAGCGCTGTGGAAAACTTTGTATGCCCTGCCCCAATTTTGGTTCTCGCACCTCTTTTTCCTATTCAAGGCCTTGTAGAGCTCGATGATCGTTTGAGCAATCGGAGAGCAGTTTCCAGAATGCGCACTCATAGATGCAAGCAGATCCTCCGCATGTGTCGGCATAAACGCGATGATGGAAAACACGTACCTGCACAGCGACTCAAACCCCTCGCGCGTGCGCACACTCTCAGACACGACGTCACGCGCGCACCACGTGCGCAGCCGATCGCAACCTACGGTGGTTCCCATAGTGCTGACATCGTACGAGTATTTGAAGCCTTCAGATGTGGTACGTACCTCGAGCCTATACTGATGTGCTCTCCCTCGAAGTAGCGCGAACACAACAGCCCTTATGACGGCCTCATTCACCACACGTAAGTCCACTCCGGAACCGACTATAAGCCCAGAAATGCGCTCGATCATCTCCTTCATCATTTGAGCTAACTCGCAAGATAACGTCTACTTACCACGCATTTGCCTCCCGTTACGGTAGGCTGGTGCGCAAGAACGCGCACGCCAGGGTTTATAACATAAAATCGCTTTTTAGTCAAAGTATAGCGTCACTACCAGAGCTAATACGCATGGTTGGAGTGCGGTCAGTACGCCCGAGAAATTTTTTGCCAAAACGCGGAGTTTTTTACTGGGGTTGTTATGGCGCCGGTTACTCTACCCATCAGCCGTGGGTTATGGAAAGACAAGGGGCCATTGTTGTGAAAGAAGATCTGTCGCAGGTATCAGAACTACCTTGCAGCAGAGGTTTTTCCGATTGGTGCCAGAGGCTTGAAAGTACTAAAGGTGGTTAACCATCGAAGCTGCAGAAAGGTTCTAACTCAATCCATGACCCCGTGATCGCCACTGACGCCGCGGTCATACGGGATTTTACATGGAGAATTCTATTCCCAATACATACCGGGAAGACCAAGCGTTATCATTCTTTATCGACTCCAGCGGCGAGGTAGCCTTGAAGTGTGTGACGTACTGCATACCGGCATATATACTGGCAATGCCGGCCACCCTATACCTGAGTCCGCCCATGACCCGGATTGGTAGCGACCCGTTCTCGATCTTCTCTCCACCGATGTTTGTCCCTACGCTAAATTCCAGATCCCTAACCAGCAGGAGGCCGCGGCTGGTCCCCCAGCGGGCTTCCGCGTACGGAGAAGAATAACTCTTCATTTTTTGTTTTATGTCAGAGAAGCTATATGTAAGCCGCTCTGACCGGTAGGCATATCCCAGCTCTGCGGAGAAGTTTCCCAACTTTTGCGTAGTGACAAGGTATCTGACCCCGGCGAGCGCAGTATAGCTCTTATCGGGCTGTGCATTCGCAGATTGCAAGGCCGCCACCACAGCCTCAGCTACTTTTTGCGGCTCTGCAAACTTGGCTAGTTCGGCCTTCTGAGATTGCTGCCGCTTGGGGCCGGGGACTTCTTGGTACACACCCAGGCGAAAACCCAAATCTGCCGATGACTCGGACTCATCCCTGTTATCCATAGACGTTGCATGTACGCTCGAAGACAATATTATTGTTACGAACGCAGTGCAGCAGAAAGACTGCACGTATTTCGATATCCTGGGTTTCATAACGCTTCTCGATGACAATGGGAAAACAGCCGGCAGTGAATTAAACACTTTTTCGTATTCGTAAGCTACTGGTAACTTTCGACAGTACATTAATTTAACAAGAAAAAGTCAAAATATTTTCATACTTATAAGGATAATCAAGACCGACCCACGTGAGTAGTCTGCTTGAGTAGCATCAAGCGTAGGTTGCCATAGCCGCTACAACGCTACAATAAGTCAAGAGGACATTGGCGATGACCACCATGTGTAACGATAGTGTGCGATGAACGCGAAAAAGCTCCACCATCTTTACTTAAGAGCCTGGACATATGTGCATGAAAATTAATATTTTAAATATTTTTCTGACAACTTTATGCGTTCTTGTTAGAATCACGACTTTCCTTCTGTACTGATTCGGTGTTTGCTGAGATACGCACGGTAGCGTTCATTGGGGTGTGTACTGTGGATGTGGTGGTCCAAGTGCATGTGGCCAACGGGATTCCGGCTTTTAATGTTGTTGGGATGCCAGATAAAGTTGTGGCAGAATCCAGGGACAGGATAAGGGCGGCACTTTCGTCTATAAGGGTATCACTTCCTCCAAAGAGGATTACCGTTAATTTGTCTCCCGCAGATTTGTATAAGGAGGGTAGCCACTACGACCTGCCCATAGCCATTGGCATCTTGACCGCAATGGGAATAATACACAAGCCTGGGGGTATTGTTTCCTATATTGTGCTGGGTGAACTGGCTCTAGATGGCAGCATAACCGCAGTGTCAGGGGTCTTGGCAGCTGTAGTACAAGCAAAAAGCCATGGGAGGGGTGTGATATGTCCCTACGATAACTTGGTGGAATCGGGGCTCATCTGTTATGTACCCGTGCTGAGCCCGAAGCACCTATCACCGCTGGTTGATTATCTCAATGGGGTCGAATGTACACTCACGGTGTCAACTAGTACGAATTCGCCGCACAAAGGACATGCGGGGCCTACCCCCGGGATAGCTGATATGCGGGATGTACGGGGACACGTTGTCGCAAAACGCGCGCTTGAAATCGCTGCTGCAGGGGGACATAATTTGCTGATGATTGGCTCTCCAGGTTCCGGAAAATCGATGATGGCCAAACGATTAATAGGGATATTGCCAGACCTGAACACAGAGGAGATTATTGACACCAATGTCATTTCTAGTATCACGCAGAAAGGTATGCGTCATTTGGTGACGTCCAGGCCGTTTCGCGAACCTCACAGTTCGACCTCGCTTGCCGCGATGGTTGGTGGCGGTAGGTGGGCA
>JBQEQW010000040.1:0-9100 GCA_052043535.1 Anaplasma sp. | reverse complement strand
GCTGTAGCCAGTGTGGCGTCGGGAGAGACAGTAACTGGATTACGTACTATCCAACTTTCGTACTTTTTTACCTTCTGCACCTCCGTAACTTGGCGCTCCACAGGCAAGTTCTTGTGAATGCACCCCATGCCTCCATGTTGGGCAACCGCTATCGCCAGCCCAGACTCTGTTACAGTGTCCATGGCAGCCGACATTATGGGGATGCGAAGCTGCACCCTATCCGTAACATACGTGGTAACATCCGTCTCGGCAGGAAGCACGCTGGAGCTCGAAGGAACGATCAGAACGTCATCGAACGAGTAGGAAATTTCCACAAATGCCTTAGTTCAACTTTCAACTCCGAATTATAAAATTTTTGATAAAAATAAGCAACAGTGTCTGTCACGTAGGCGCTAGGCAAGAAACTGCTCCGCAATGGCTCGCTCCTCCAGCCTGTGTTCCGGGTCAAACATTAGCGTGACTTTTGCGTCATTATCCTGTCTGATCCTTATATTTTTTATGTTGTGGAACTCCGTGTAGTCGGCAACTGCGCTCGCCAGACGAACTTCTGGTGCTAGGACGTCTATCTCCACTAAAACGTCATTTGGCAGTAGGGCACCGCGCCATCTCCTCGGCCTAAAAGAATTGATAGCAGTGAGAGAGACTATATTCGCGTTGAACGGCAGTATGGGTCCTCCTGCGGAAAAGTTGTACGCAGTGCTACCAGCGGGACTAGAGAGCATAATGCCATCCGAGACCAGCTCTTCCATCACGACTTCGCCGTTGATTCTGATTCTTAACTTGGCGGCTTGGTGCGTTCCCCGAAACAGGGAAACCTCGTTCACTGCCATTGCACTGTGCACTCTGCCGCAGACGTCCATTGCCTCCATGCGTAACAGCGGCAACTCGGCCGCAACAGATCTCTCTATATTATGCAACAGGCTTCCATCAGAGCAACAGTAGTTCAGCAGAAAACCAACCGTTCCATGCCTAACGCCGTACACTGGCACACTTCTGCCCTGACGTATCACGTAGTTGTGCAGGCTGTGCAACATGAAGCCATCGCCCCCTATGACCACGAGCAGGTCCACGCCCGCGACCGGGTCATCAGCCAAATTCACCACATTGTAAAAATCGTGGAGGCAGCCAGCCTTCTCCTCCTCCGCGGGTCCGGCCGCCACGTAACCTACGGTTTTATACCTACGGCCGGAACGCAAAGCGACGCCTTGCACTCACAGACCTCACAAATCGCCAAACTTGCTGAGAAACCGCGCGGCTCTGCTATTTTTCTTGCTACTCATCCGCAATCCCGGGTTCCAGGCCGGATGGTTGAACCTATCACTCTCCAGGTGCACCTTCACCATCTCATCAGGCTTCCCGCACGTGGAGAGCATTTCACGCTGCTCACCGTTCGTGAAAACAACCGTAATCGGATGAACATCAGGGTGTATACCTTTCCTCATTACTCACAGACCCCCACTTCTACCAAACACAAAGAAACCAAACCGAGACGCTCGTGCAGAAGGAACCCACGGACGGCGGCATCAGGATGGTATCAAGGAAGTAGAGCCATGTCAATTTCTCGCTGCGGGTGCAAGCTGCAAAGCACCAGTACATGCTAGATTAATTGTGCATACCACATCGAGAATACAGCGCCCACATTGCATTTCAAATGCTCGTGGGCAAATTTGCTACTGGCGACTCAGGCTACCGCGCCTCTGTATGATGATTGATGTGTGAGGCAGGTTGTGCCCGGTAGATCAGGTGCTGCCGCCCGTTGTATTGGTAGATCCGCAAAATAGCTTTGACTACTATGGAAGCGTGCGCGATAATCTGACGTGCTGTGAAGAGCCGAGAAGGGGTCGTGTCTGTTGTATTAATGTTTCCCGGACAGGGGTCACAGTTTGTTGGCATGGGCAGGGAGATCTACGAGAGCTCCGCTGCGGCGCGGCACGTGTTTCACGAGGTAGATGAGATCCTAGGTAGGCACCTCTCCAGGATAATCTTCCATGGGCCCGAAGAGGTTTTGACTGCAACGGCCAATGCCCAGCTTGCGTTGATGGCGGTTTCTGTGGCGCTGGTGCGTGCGCTAGAACACTACACCGGGGAGTCTGTGGGTGGTATTGCCAGGTACGTTGTGGGCCATTCCGTAGGCGAGTATGCTGCCCTGTGTGTGTCTGGAGTATTGACGTTGCCTGATGTTGTGAGGCTGCTGGATGTAAGGGGTAAGGGGATGAACAGAGCTGCTTCCCTCTGTTGTGGCGGCATGGCAGCCTTGATAGGGGGCGACATAAGCGAGGTTGAAGCGGTAGTAGCGGCTGCCTCTGAGCGTGGAATTTGTGAGGTGGCAAACGATAACTGCTACGGACAGGTGGTAGTCAGCGGGACGGAGGACGCTTTGGGATGCCTGCCCAAGCTTGTCGAAGGTACCAGCATACGCAGGATAGTTAGGCTGCGTGTCAGCGGGCCTTTTCACTCCTCACTAATGCGGGCAGCATATGGGGAAGTGAGGGACTTTGTCGAGACGCTAGAGGTGGGTGAACCCAGGGTTGGCATGGTGTTCAACGCCTCTGCGTCCGAATGTGTTGATAGCGACGGAATCAAGGACCTGATATCTCGTCAGATCATTAGCAGGGTCAGATGGAGGGAAGGTATCGAGTACCTTGTCAGGAGGGGGTGTTCTGAGTTCGTTGAGGTGGGACCCGGTCGAGTGCTTGTGGGTCTGTTGACAAGGATAGACAGGTTGGTGCGCGGGATTAGCATCGACAATATGGAGTCCTTGCGCGAAAATGGCTCCAGTGTGCTGAAGTTGGAAAAGTTTACCGAGAGTAGTTCCGGGTAGAATGTTCATAACTTTTGAAGGGGTGGATGGATGTGGAAAGACTGCGCAGGCTGCTCTGCTTGCAAAGTACTTGTCGGACACGTACGGCGAGGGCAAGGTGGTTCTGACCCGGGAGCCTGGGGGCACTTCGTTCAACGAACTGGTCAGAAACACTCTTCTTGGTCTTGAGGGTTATAAGCTAGACAAGGTCACAGAGCTTTTGCTCTTTTTGGCGATGCGCAGGGAGAGCTTTGTAAAGGTGATATCTCCAGGGTTGCTCGGAGATAAGATGGTGATAAGCGACAGGTATGTTGACTCCACTTTGGCATATCAGGGTTACGGGTGTGGCATAGATGATAATCTGGTCTTACAGCTAAACGCCTTGGTTGTGGATGTTATGCCCAACATCACCTTCATTCTGGATGTGAGCACCGAAAAGGCTCTGGCCAGGACCCGCCTCCGTGGATGTGAAAGTCGCAGCGTTGAGTTCTACGACAAGGTCAGGGAGGGCTTCAAAACCATCGCTAAACGCGATGCACGTAGGTGTCATTTGATAGACTGTGCGGACGGAGACGTTTACTCAGTACATCGCATGGTCATCGGGCTGCTCCATAAGGTAAGTGGGATAGATAAAAAAGCGCCAACCGCAGGGGACAGCACCTGAAACGGCGATACGGGATAAGCGAGACCGGATATTGCTGTACTGTTACCGCTTCCTGGTTTACGATGGTTCCCGTTGGTTTTTGGGGGTTGCTGTGTGGCCTGTAAATAGGGGGTTCTTCGCGTGGTTCTCAGTGGCCATGTTCTACGCGCTTCAGTACATATTTAGGGTAATGCCAAACACCCTTGCGAGTGAAATCGTGGAGAGATTCGGTGTTGGGGTGTTTTCCCTGGGACAGTTTTCTGGCCTCTACTATGCCGGATATACGTTAGCTCATATACCGTTGGGTGTGCTCATAGACAGGTATGGGCCTAAGAAGGTGGTGCCGGTTTGCATGATCATGACTCTTTTGGGCGCCGTGCCCATGCTATTTAACTCATGGACGCTGGTTCAAATTGGGCGAGTGATGACTGGGGTAGGGTCGGCAGCTGCTGCGCTGTCAATTTTCAAGGTTTCAACGATGTACTTTGGCGAGAAGTTTGCCAGGATGACCTCGGTTGCCCTGATTATAGGGCTCTTGGGCGCCATGTACGGCGGCATGCCCTTGCTGACATTAGTTGAAAGATTTGGCTGGAGCAATGTGTTCACAGTGTTCATAGCCGTGGGGTGTATCTCAGCGATGTTTGCCGCTTGGGTGCTTTTCGATGTGGAAGGTGCTACTAGGCGCGGAAGTATCCCTGAGCAGATAAAGGGTGTGCTGTGCAACAAGCAGCTCATAGTAATCAGTCTGTTTGGCGGATTTATGATAGGCCCGCTGGAAGGTTTTGCGGACGGGTGGGCTACGACATTCTTGTCAGAGGTGTGCCGGATTGACCAGAAGTCGGCCGCTATCCTGCCGTCTACGATATTTGTTGGGTCCTGTCTGGGGTCGTTTATTCTTTGTTACATATTTGAAAAATCCCGCGATGCTTGGAATATCATTATTTATTGTGGGATTTTTTCTATCCTTGCATTTGCAGCCCTATTGACCGGGCGCTGTGGTACTGGAGTGAGCACGTTTGCTTTACTCTTGGTTGTGGGATTCTGCTCAGCTTATCAGTGTGTTACTGTGTTAAAGGCTATAGGGTATGTGGGCAAGGAATCGGCGGCCCTGGCGACTGCAACGTCCAATATGATGATCATGATCTTCGGGTATTTCTTCCACACCGCGATCACGTTTAGCATAGACTCGCACTGGAAGGGTGAGGTACCTGTGGAATACGGTAGCGACCTTTTGGTTAAATCCATGCTTGTGATACCCCTGGGCACTCTTGTGGGGACCATAGGGTTTATGTTGTTGAAGTATAGAGCGAGGAGCGAACAGTGTTCTTAGGGGCACGAACTGGGGGCTTTTGTGTGTGCCGCACACTGCCCCCTGGTCTGCCCGCCCAACACCAACAACACACCCATCGATTTATTCAGAAAAGCAAGCTAGCTGCTTACGGCTGTGGAGGCTAGATACCACCTTCTGGCTGCGACGGTGATGTCCTTTTCGAATTTCCATGTGTCCTCTATTACGTTTATCTTGGACACACTCCCCTCTACGATTTCGCCAGCGGCGTCCCGCACGACGTTTATCTGTTCAGTGATAAACCTCACGGTAATGGTGGCGAGGTCGCCCACCAATCCAGCGGCAGTTATCTTCTGGGACGTGATTGCTACGACCACGTCCTCGTGTACGCGCCCTGCGTCCTTACGCCGCTCTACTTCCTTGACGAATGACCCGTACATGCT
Organism: Anaplasma sp.; assembly: GCA_052043535.1. Classification (GTDB taxonomy): domain Bacteria; phylum Pseudomonadota; class Alphaproteobacteria; order Rickettsiales; family Anaplasmataceae; genus Anaplasma. The sequence goes on along the minus strand of JBQEQW010000040.1, from coordinate 3,926 downwards.
CTTGTTGAGCAAAGACGAAAGCAACCCAGTGTTGCCTTCGTTAAGAGCTTTCACTATTAATTCAAACGCCGCTGCGGACCCTTCCATAAAGTGTCTGATGGAAAAATCCTTACACCGCTCCTTTATAGCTGCGAGCATGCTTGATACCTGCCCGGCAGGTTCTCCCTCAACCACGGAGTCTATGGGCACGTCCGGAGACTCGCTGTTGGCACCCGACTCAGAGAGCTCACCACTGACGTTTTCCGGCTGTATGCAGCTGCTTTGGAAGCTAACGCTGGATGCCTTACCTAGGGAGCCGTACAAGCGGAAGAAAATGAAAGCGGCGACGAACGCGTATATTGCCAACTCGACCATACTCATCCACAATTTATCACTAAAGGCTATGTACAAAAGTACCTAACCATATTATAGTCTACCCAGTGTTAATCAATAATTAATTGCGGTATTTCCGTCTGGGGGTCTCTGGTATGCGTCCAAAGCTCAAGGTAAGGGGACAATACATTAAGGACCTGTCCTTCGAAAACCCTAATTCCCCTAGGGTGTTTCTCATGATTAGTAGAACTCCTCCGGAGATTAATATATCCGTTAACGTTGCCTCTATGGCTCTGCCTATGAAACCAGCTGAAGGTAAACAGCAGCAGGATGCCGATGAGCTCTACGAGGTCACCCTGCGGGTGAACGTTGACTCTCTTGTGGAGCAGATGACGGCTTTTGTGTGTGAACTTAAGTACTGTGGAGTGTTCTCCATCGAAGAGGAGGCTCCTCAGGACGAAATCAAGGAAGCTTTGCTGATTACCGCACCGAGCATTCTGTTCCCGTTCATCAGGGAGGTGATCGCAAAAATGACTGCCAACGCAGGATTTCCACCGTTAATGCTGGATGTTATAGACTTTGAGACAATGTACGCCAACCAACTCGGTAATGCAAAAGCAGGGGCTGAAAGTGAGGGAGATACGGCAAGCTGAGGTGTGTCTGTTGTAATGTGGTAAGGGTTATGGGGTTCTTACGGTATTTCTTGGGTGTTCCCCTCGTGGTCTGCCTGTGTATTGCGAATATTTCTGTTGCGGTTTCTGATGAGGTCGAGACTCTTCCTGTTGAGAGTGTTGAGATCAAAGAAGAGACAAAAACAGCTGAGGAAAGCGGTCCCACCGCCCAGGAGCTTCTAGGTTTGGTTGACGGGGACAGGTTTCTGGGGAACAAGAATGCGCCTGTAGTTATGGTCGAATATGCATCTTTTGCGTGCTCCCACTGCGCTGATTTTGCTGTCAAGGTGTTCCCTAAGTTGAAAAGGGACTACATCGACCAAGGGAAGTTGCTATACGTACTTCGGGATTTCCCGTTGGATAAGCTGTCATTGACTGCGGCCATGCTGGGCTCCTGCTACAGGGACAACAAGGCGTTTTTCGCCTATGCCAAGGCGGTATTTAACTCGTTTGATGCTCTGATAGCTACGCACAAGGACCTCGGGCTTTTAGCCAATATTGCCAGGATTAGCAATATTTCTGATGAAGAGTTCAAAAGATGCACTACGGACGAGGCCCTTATGGATCAAGTGGTGCAGCAGAAGTTCCTGGCTGTGAGCAAGCTAGACGTTAATGCTACGCCTGCGTTCTTCATCAATGGTAGAAGGTATGAGGGTGCACGCGACTACAATAGCATGGCGGAGGAGATTGAGCGGACGATCCTGCTGAACCCGAATTACACTGTACTGAGCCAGAAAGGGGGATAAAAACTGGAAACCTTTGACAGCTAACAATGGGCGTTGGTCCGGAGTATTTGGCGGGGGTTTTCATCTTTTTGGGGGATGTGGACCCATAGTGCCTGCCGCCCCCTCCGCGCCTTTGCTGTGGGGTACCTTGACGTAGCACGCATGCGGCACGGCTCCAGCGGTAGTAGGGCTTCGTGCGCTCCCAACATCCTGGGTCAGCCTTCCGGTTAAGGCTGCTAGGCCAGCATGTGCGATATTGACCCCACGTCCGGCAGGGTGCTAACCTTGCCTATTGCAGCCATGGAGAGCCTACTGCGCTCCTGTAAGAGCGTGTTTGCTGCTTTGACCACACTGTCAGTATTTACCGCGCGGATCTTGTCCACTATTTCACCTTTTGTGATGTATCTACGGTGGTGGGAGTAGTAGTAGCCAAGGGCTTCCGACCTCGCCGCTGTGCTCTCTCTCGACATCAAGACTTCTGACTCTAACTTGTTTTTTGCTCGCTGGAGTTCCTCCTCGGTGATCGTGTCAGGCAGTCGCTTCATTTCACTGGCAATTGTTTCTAGCAACTCCCGCAACTTGCTCTCATCAGTCGCAGCATGTATAGAAAACAGGCCGCTATCCGAATAGCTAGAATTAAACGAGGAAATGCTGTACACTAGTCCCCGCTTTTCCCTGATTTCCTGGAACAGCCTTGACGACATGCTACTGCCTAATATCGCGTCCAAGACCTGCATTATATAGTACCTTTCATCGCTGTATGACACCCCTGGAAACCCTAGCACCACGTTCACTTGCTCTAGGTCACGTTCCTCAACATACTGCCCCCCGGTGTATTCAGGCGGGGAGACAGGATCGCTCCCCCGGTCCCCTATTTGGGCAAATCCCTGGGACATTTTCAGCACTTCCTCATGCTTCACACTCCCCGCGACAGAGAGCACCATGTTACTTCCGTGGTAGTGCTTGTTCATAAACTGCACCAAGTCTGCTTTCGAAAAGCCCATAACTGACTGCTCTGACCCCAGTATCGACGCGCCAAAGAGTTGGTCTTGGTATGCGATCTCCATGTACTTGTCGAAAACCGCGCTGCTGGGGGAATCGTTTGTTTGGTGTATTTCCTGCAAAACTACGCCCTTTTCGCGTTCGATCTCAATTTCCGGAAACGCAGTCCGCAACGCTATGTCCTCAAGGACCTCTATGGCGACCCCTGCGTCCCTCTTCATGACCTTTACGTGGTATACGGTATACTCCTTGTCCGTGTAGGCGTTGAAGTTGCCTCCTATGCCGTCGAAAATCATCGCAATATCCAGCGCAGACCGCGTAGATGTGCCCTTGAATGCCATGTGTTCCAGGAAGTGTGCTAGGCCTATCTTTTCCTTGGTTTCGTGCCTGCTACCCGCCCTTATCCAAACACTGATTCCCACGGAGTCCATGCCACCTACCTCTTCGGAAACCACGGAAAAGTTGTTTGCTAGCTTAGTGATTGACGGTTTGGCATTCATATTCCAATTGCGAGTAGTACACAGAAGGGTGATGGTACAACATTACCACCTCAAGTAAAGCACAAAAATCCAGAAGGGCTTCGGTGCACAATTTTAGATTGTCGATGCGATACACTTTCTGGCGGCAGGGTTCTTCTTCGCCGGTTTTTATGTTGTATGAGGTTCGTCTGTCAGGGGTGCAAAAGGTTGACTAGGTGTTAACTGGGATGTTGCCTAGGGTATTGCTCGCACTTGCTGGGTCCAGCAAAACCGTGCGACAACGGGCTTGGAAACGTATTGTAGGTTGTGGTGCAGACGGGAGACAACTTAACAAGAGTTCTGCAAAGTGTAGGTGTGCGAGCGGTGGAAGTTGCCGCTGTGGTGAGGTCTCTTGGTGTGGTGTATGACTTTACAAGATCAATGTGGATGACGGCGTAAAAGTCAGCGTAAGCGATGGCAGCGCAGTAGATTTTTTGTAATCAGTCCCATACATTCTACGTACAGTTTTGAGGCACATAGAGACTCTGGCAGCAGGTATAGATCCAGAGTTTTGTACGTGACATCCATAGCAGGAAGGTATTGAGGGTTCTTGGTTCGGTGGACGGCTTCTTCTCCGCATCTGCTGCCAACAGCGGTCTGTTTGAGGCCATAGTTACGTGGTTGATGGGCATGTACGAGGACAGATGGTGGATCTGAAGCAAGATTCCTACTGAAAGCAAGGTTGACGTCTTATCCGG